>JALRCK010000689.1 GCA_023262305.1 Deltaproteobacteria bacterium | reverse complement strand
CTACTATACGATTTAAAACGTGCGCTACTGAAGCACAACATCTTTGAGGTCTGCTAATTTATCAAGCACAACACCAGAGCCGATAACCACCGCTGACAACGGATCCTGAACGATGTGCGTGTTGATCCCCACTTCGTGAGCTATCCGTTTATCGAGGTTTCTGAGAAGACACGCTCCACCGGCCATCGTGATGCCGTGATCGATGATATCGCTCGATAACTCTGGAGGACACTTTTCAAGCGCGATGCGCACAACTCCGATAATTTGATGAATCGGCTCGGCGAGAGCCTCAAACACCTCCTCCTCCGAGATAACTATCGATTTCGGCACTCCTTGCAGAAGATCTCTCCCTTTGGCCTCAACATACTGGGGCTCATTACTTGGGAGCGCATTACCTATCGCAATCTTGATCTGCTCCGCAGTGCGCTCTCCGATCAGCACGTTGTGCCGACGACGGATGTAATTCGAGATCGCCTCGTCCATCTTGTCACCGCCGACTCGAATCGACTGCGAGTACACGATCCCCTTGAGAGAGATAACGGCTATCTCTGTTGTCCCACCGCCTATATCCAAGATCATACTACCGCGAGGCTCGGTAATAGGGAGCCCTGCTCCGATCGCTGCCGCCATCGGCTCCTCAATAAGGTATACCTCGCGAGCACCAGCGGACTCCGCAGACTCCCGTACAGCGCGCTTCTCTACCTCCGTTATTCCATGAGGGACGCAGATTATAATTCGAGGACGAATCAATGCGCGGCGATTGTGAACCTTGCGGATGAGGACTCGAAGCATCTCTTCGGTCATCTCAAAGTCGGCGATGACCCCGTCCTTAAGAGGTCGCACTGCCGTGATCGCCTCCGGGGTCCGCCCCAACATATCCTTGGCCTCGGTGCCTACAGCAACGACCCTGCGACGACCACGCACGCTCGCGTTCTCCACAGCAACAACCGAGGGCTCGTTGCACACCACACCTCGCCCCTTCTGGTAGATCAAGGTGTTTGCAGTGCCGAGGTCTATGGCGAGGTCGTTTGAGAGAAATCCAAAAAGAGAGTCGAAGATCATAATGCGTCGCTGGGAAGTACGAGGTCGAGCCACCGCCCTGCCACGATATTGCAGAGCCGGAACGGCATTATCAACCGTACGCGCTCAAAAAATCCACGACGAAATGAGATTTCTCGAAATGTACTCGAGCTAGGTTCGCGATACTTACGCGGCGTTGGTAATCGCCTGCCCTATCGCTACCTCGGCTGACTCGATATCAGCCATTTTGGCAGAGAGAAACGACACCTGCTCCTCTGGGTTGAGACGACTGTCGACAAATATGAATCTTTGGGTAAGGGAGCGAC
>JALRCK010000688.1 GCA_023262305.1 Deltaproteobacteria bacterium | reverse complement strand
GATTGCAGCTCCGGGCGGACTAGTCGGTTGGTTAAAAAAGAAACTCAATGAGCGACTGGGGATGAATCGTGATTGAAGAGAATCGCCATCAAAAGATTCTGATCGCCGAAGACCTTTCAAAGAGTTTTGGGGGGCTCAAGGCAGTTGAGCATGTGAGTTTCAGTATTGAGAGATATGGTGTTACCTCAATAATTGGGCCAAACGGAGCGGGTAAGAGCACGTTTTTTAATCTGGTTAACGGTGCTTTGAGGGTTGATTCAGGTCGGGTAGTTTTTAAGGATGAAGAGATTACCGCGCTCACCCCATCAGACCGATTGAGGCGGGGAATGGCGCGGTCGTTCCAAATTACCAATCTCTTTTTCGATTTGACGGTCCTGAGTAATCTCCAATTGGCTTGCCAGTTTATCGAGGATCGGAAGCGATTATTTCAGCATATTTCAAATAGTCAGCGCGCCCATGCACGGGCTTATGAATTGCTTGAGTCGTTTGGGCTCCAGGAGAAGCGAGACACACTCGCTGGAGAGCTCTCACATGGTGAGCAGCGACGATTAGAGATTGCGGTAACGATGGCGTCTAAGCCGGATCTCCTGTTATTAGATGAGCCGACTCAAGGAATGTCTCACGGCGATACGAATGATACATCTGAATTGATTATGTCATTAAGTAAAGAAACGACCGTGCTCCTAATTGAGCATGATGTTGAACTTGTAATGGGACTGTCTAAACATGTCATGGTGATGTCACAGGGTATGAAGCTAGCTGAAGGTACACCCTCAGAAATCAGAGGAAACCATGACGTGCAAGTGGCTTACTTTGGAGAGTCTCAGTAATGTTGCTCACATTAACGGATGTCCATGTGTCGATCGGCTTATCTCATATTCTTCAGGGTGTCTCGCTCACAGTAGCACCTGGAGAGGTAGTGGGACTGTTTGGCCGTAATGGGGTGGGAAAGACAACAATCGTCAAAACAATCGCTGGATGGCATAAGCTAACATCAGGAAGAATTATTTTCGATGGCAGGGACATACAACAACTTGAGCCAGAGCAAATCTGTCGTTCTGGTGTCGGAATAGTTCCTGAAGATAGAAGGATTTTTCCGGGACTGTCTGTGCTTCAGAATCTTGAGTTAGGCCTAATGCAGGTCTCGACGAATCAGCGATCGATTGCCAAAAATAATCTTGAAGCCGTACTGAAGCGATTTCCTCGTCTGAAAGAGCGGGAATCTCAGCTGGGTACAACCCTTTCGGGCGGTGAACAGCAAATGCTGGCAATGGGACGCGCCTTGATGTCCAAGCCAACGCTGCTTCTGTTGGACGAACCTTCCATGGGGCTCTCCCCCATCCTGGTCGAGGA
>JALRCK010000687.1 GCA_023262305.1 Deltaproteobacteria bacterium | reverse complement strand
CAGCCGGCAAAGAAAGATCCGCTTACAGTTCTTGGACAACAGCAGGAAGCGGCACTCTCCACGAAATGGTTCTCGCAGATTCTCGACGCTGGAGGAGTTCTTGAAACCGGCATCGTGCCAGCACTAAAACCAGGAGCCTTCCCCTCGAACCCTGCATTGGGTGGACACCTCAGCAGCATCGAACGGCTTCGCGTTGAGATGGATGCAGCTAATCAGCGGGCTCGGACGAGCTTTGCAACGTTAGATAAGGATTTCGCTAACACATTCACGTCATCCGAAAATCTCGGTGCGATCCAACGCGGCGTCGCTCCAGCGATCCTTCAGAAGCTGGGAACATCATCAAGTACGGATCTCGTCAAACAGCTCTCGCGCATCGTTGATAGAAACCAGGAGCTACCCGTTGATGCCTCCACACTCTCCGCTCTTCGTTCGCAAGTTCGTTCGGATAGCGCCGTTGGGAAGGCTCTCGCTGTGACCCCTCGTGACGACAAGAATCCCCAAAAGGAGCTTGGCGATCTCCTCAGTCGGCTTGGTGGTGTTGATGGGGCGCGGCTCAAGGTCTTCGTCGTACTATCGATGGCAGCTCAAGCGACGGGGGAGCCTCACGACAGTGTCAGATGGAGCAGTATCGAGAACGAGGACCCCGCATTGTTCATGAGCTCGGTGAACGCGGGTATGCAGCTTGCGCGCGCGTCGCTTGTGGAGAAACTCCTCGAAAAGATCACCGATGCAGAGCAGGAGGAGGTTCTCGCCCTCTTCGAGGCAACAACTCGACAGAGTATCGGCGCTGCCCTGATCTCTGGTCTCTCCGTGAACGACAATCGGGAAGCAGCGCTCGGTCTACTCGCTCAGTCTCGAATCGTCACTACGGCAGACCTTGAACGGTACGCATCCGCCCCTCTACCTCAGGATCGAACGGCACGAGCCCAGGCGATCCTCCGGGAGTTTGCAGGCGACCAGCAGCGACGCCAACTCGACGTCACTCTGACGCGCACGGTGGCTGAAAACGTCTCTCAGAGATACGCCACTCTCCGCGCAGCAGCGGAGGCAGCTGCGTTCAATCCGGCGCTCGCCTCAGAGATAGCTGATCAAATGAGGGTCATCGAATCCCAGCTCCAAGGGAAGGTTGCTCAGACGCTTGCATCACACGACCCCGCACAGGCGGCACGGCAGGGATTCGACCTCATCCTCAAAGACACCATCGACCAGATAATGGCTCAGCGTCAGGCTCAGATCGGTTCCCCGAACTCCCCGGTTGCTGATGTGGTCCGCCACGTGCACGAGCTCCTTGCTTCAGAAGAACCGAAGACCGATGCCGCCTTCAACCGGATCCGGCAGTTAAACCTTTCAGAGGAGGAGACCCTC
>JALRCK010000686.1 GCA_023262305.1 Deltaproteobacteria bacterium | reverse complement strand
TCCCTCCCTCTACGGTTTCCCCGGAGCTCTGTCTCGGGCGTTATCACCGATGAGCTAGTCCCGAGAGGAGCTTGCCATAATTTGTCAGAGAGATTGGCGAAAATCACAGTACCCGAGGTTTGGTTCAGCGGGAATATAAAACGACCGTGAAGTCGGAGTCCTTCGCACGCTCGCGACAACGGCCTCTAAAAGATCAAGTGCAGCGGGAATGCGCGTATAGGGAACGATAGCGGAGACCTTTCCAGCCGCATTAACCAGCGAGAGCGACCCCGGCATCAGGTCGTTATCGAACACATACTTCAGCGAGGGCCACGCCTGATTGGTAATGTTCATACCGATAGCATAGGTGTCTGGTTCGAACGCATCGAGCGCTTTCCTCCGCACAACGGTTACCACTCCATATTCCCGAGTGGTGACATACACGGATTGAATCGTGAATACACCATTGGGATCATCCTTAAAGAGATCCTCAAGCTGCTGCTGCCTACGAAACTTGTACGAATAATCGCACCTAGGCTCCTTAGGGGGCTCTACAGCGGGGTGGCGTGAAGTTGGTATCATGACTCTTGGTCTATCCTCTAAGCCAGGCAACACTATGAGTATTAGCACCACTCCGTGCGCAATTGAAGGAAAATCAGAGCTACCTGGGTTGCTTTCCCTCCGCATGCACTAAAAGATTGGGGATGAAATCGCGAATGTCGATCAAGCCTGATAGCGTCAGGTCCTAAGACCATCCGATCGACAACGACATCTCGGTAACAATGAGATCAAGCAACTCTTGGCTCGGCACTTTGCGACCTTCGTTCATGTGCGAACATTTCAGTTTCATCACGCAGAAGCGCGGAAACCACGAAGAGCACGGATCAAGCGGGGCGTCCTCCGCGCGTTCGTGCTCAATAAAAAAGCGCGCAACTATCGCCCCATCCCTGCAAGCCACGACGATATCCGGTCCTTAATCTCGTCACGAACCTCACCCGCTATGCGTCCTTTCTCCACGTCATCGCCCTGAACAGAGGAGGGATCCCGAAAGCTCCAGTGCAGACGTTGTGAGCCTCCAGGAAAGATCGGGCAGCGCTCGGCTGCCTCTTTGTCACACACCGCGATGATATAGTCGAAGGTTTTTCCTGCGGCGAGAAGCTCTTCAACACCTTTCGGTTTGTGATGTGAGATATCAACACCACTATCCTTCATCGCTTGAACGACAAAGGGATTCAACTTTCCTGGCTCAAGCCCAGCGCTCTCAACCTCAAATCGATCCCCCGCAAGGTGTCGAAGCCACCCCTCTGCCATCTGGCTTCGGGCGCTGTTGTGGATACACACGAAGAGAACGCGTTTTCGATTCATGAGGTAGCTACTTCTTCTTCCCAAGACCTACGA
>JALRCK010000685.1 GCA_023262305.1 Deltaproteobacteria bacterium | reverse complement strand
AGCAACAGAATCACTTGCTACGGAGTCATGTCGACCTCCGAAACCTACCGAGGCATTGACGTTCGCTTGAGAGTCTAATTCATTCCACCTCTTTACCAGGTAGTTGAACTGCCCGATCCCAAACTCTGCGGTGCTATCCTTACCCTGCCTGTAGAATGAGGACGCCCCAACGGCGTATCGATTGGTTACGGAGTAGTTAACCTGAACGTCGAACCAATCTTTGTTATAGGCCGGCATGATCCCGTACCCCCCTTTGAAGGAGACGGGGTTGGCCCATGCAGCCGGAATATGCAGCGCTATTCCAATCAACACCGATGCGATCGCTTTCATCTGCGTAATCTTACGAGATGACTCCCCTGGACGCACACCCTAAATCACACAATCGGTCATCTTCTGTGAGTCGGCTCATCAACCCCTGCAATCGACTTTGGCAGCCAGAGCCTCCACCGTGAGTGGATACGCACGCCCTTGGGACAACTCTCCTGTGAGGATCACTACCTCATCTCCGAACACGACCCGATGGTTCCAGGCTGCGCCCCACACGAGTTGAGCCCCGGCAAAAACCTCACCACGCACCAGCACCGAAGCTCCAACCTTGACGTTTGCTTCAACGTAACGAGCCTGTTCACCCGAGAGAACAACTCGGTAGAGCGCCCGGTTGCTCGAAGCGCTCTCATTATCCTCAAAGTCCTCTTCGACAACGACGCTAAATCCGATGGAGCGTTCCTCATCGGGGAGTGGGAGTCCGATGACCTGTGGGGGGCGTACAACCGTTCCGTATGCGATGATCGCCGTCATTGAATACCTCAATTCGGTTAACGTTTAGGCGGCGATATATCATGCTCCTTGCCTGCGTGAGGGGAGCCGTGAATTCAGAGGAACCGGGCTCTTTTTTGCACAACATCCCTCGCTTCTTCTCGATAACTTCTCTCGCCGGAGGCTTCAAGATGAAAGAACTGACAAATCACGGGGAGCAACGAACAATTACCGCTGTAGCTGTGGGAATCGCCCCCCGAACGCTCAAGTCTCAGCTCATTCAACACCTCTCGGACGGAGGTGCCTGGGAATCTATCGAACAACTCCTCCCTGCCCCCCTTGTTCGTGAAGCTCGAGAGATAACCGAGAGATGCCAAGAGCTCTCGATACAGATCGTTCCCTACTCCTCGGACCGGTATCCTCCCCTCCTGCGCGCCAGCGCTGCGCCTCCAGCGGCCCTCTACTTTCAAGCAAAAGTTCCGACCTTTGCGTTCCCGGCTAAGATGATAGCCATCGTGGGTACTCGTGCTGCCTCTGTTGAGATGTGCCAACAGACCTCCCAGATGAGTAGCCATCTGGCGCGACACGGGCTCCCCGTCGTCAGTGGTCTCGCCCTCGGAGTT
>JALRCK010000684.1 GCA_023262305.1 Deltaproteobacteria bacterium | reverse complement strand
TTTACATAAATGACGTTGAATTCATTAAGAATTGGAACATCCGCAGGTAGCTTCGCGTATCACTACCGTCCAATTAATGGAAAATCTGGGTCCGAGCTCGTTTTTGGCTTAGACGCTGAAGCCTCCTGAATTTTCTTTGCAGGGAGGAATCCATCAAGCAGTAGGTCATCCCGCATAAGCCTGGGGCGATACGTGGGGGGCGCTGAAACAATTCTGCATACTGTTCCATGAAGACTTGGGTAGACGTTTTGGTGTGCTCTGGCTCCTCAATCGGTTTCAGAAATGGTTTGTAGTAGTTTTTGCTCAATCCGAAGGTAATCTTCGAGCCAACTGAAAAGACAAGGAATTCATCACTTTCTCTCTCAAACCTATACCGTCCAGCCGGAATGCAGTTTGCGTTCGAGGAGAGTTCCCAGACGCTGCCGGGGATGAGTTTGTGCGACATAGCGATCCTCCACAGATAGGTGCTCGTACATGAGCAAACAGCCATGTATCGAGGGAGGACGAATAAAGTTGCGTCATCGTTTTCCGCTCGCTGGTGAAGTGGGTCTTCGGCACGGGAGAGATGTCGCCTAGTAGGGTACAGGAAGAGAATTCCCCAACCACATACCGAGTCGAAATTGCTGACGTGTCTGAGGTGGTAGCTCGGACACATGTGCAATGATCGGGATAATCGCGCGTAGTTCATCATCGGTGAGAGGGGAGCTGGCATGGGCATGCCCTTCATACCCGGTTTCCGCGAATTGCTCACACCACAGGGATCGTTGGACCTCTCCGTTCTTATCGATAGAGAGGGTGAGTCGCTCGGGTTCGCTTCCTGCGGGCGAAAGCGTAGCAGAGATTATAAAAGTGTTCCCATCGCCGTAGTAATTGTCACGACCATACCACTGAGAAGCACACCACAATTCTGTGATTGGAGCACCTTCGAGGATGGCGTTCGTGTGGTCATCTACTTTGGGAAGGAGTCGAGAGAAAAACCCGGATTGGTCAAGGAATTGAAGGAGCTTCTCCTGCATGTGCTCTGGTAAGGGGATGTGACTTGAACGAAAATATTCATGTTGAGCGGGATCGGGTGTGGGGTTCGGACCAAACTCGGAGACTAGCAGGATGATAGAGTTTGGTGGCGCCTTGTCGAGGGAAACAGGCATACCGGTAGCGCACGTTCGCATCTCTCCGTAGCGAGCGATTACCGCATCGATTCCGTGCTCCTTCCACTCGGTATTCACTTGGTCAAACTCTTCGCGATGAAACCATAACGCTCTCTCCTCCACCACCTTGGCTGGTGCTTGCGAGAGGGGCTCCAACCGCTTCAACGTCACATCCAGCTGCTCAAGAAGGGATTCTCGTGAGTGGGCGGGTAGTTGTGGGGGTAAACATGTAGGGGAG
>JALRCK010000683.1 GCA_023262305.1 Deltaproteobacteria bacterium | reverse complement strand
ATTGAGAAGGGGTGCTCGTATGAATTGGGCTGTGACCGGGTTGTTAAGACCGGTGATCTCGAGCTTCGTGGTAAAGGAATCAAGTTGTGAGCCGTAAAAATTACGGTGGGCAGAGATGTTAATCAGTTGGAGGGATTCTTGCTCGGGGTTGTGAACCTCTTGAGCTAGTAGGATAGACCCGGCGCAGATCCCCCATGTGGGCTTAGTCCGTCCGAACTCTCTCAGTGGCTCGATGAGGTCGTAGAGTTTTAAAAACCGGAGCATGGTAGAGCTTTCGCCCCCCGGCAGGATGAGTCTATCGACGGATGAGAGGTCCTCTCTGGTGCGAACGCGCACCGACTCAGCTCTGAGTTTACTTAGGATATTTTCGTGCGGTTCGATGCATCCTTGGAAACCGAGGATACCAACACGAGGTGTCACGTGATTACCAGCCTCTGTTGGCGAGGAGAGCTTCTGGGGCGATCTTGCTCATCTCCAACCCTCTCATCGCTTGTCCGAGTCCTCTCGAAACCTCAAGAAGTTTCTTGGGATCGTTGTAGAAGCAGGTTGCCTGCACAACAGCCTTAGCAAGAAGGGCTGGGTTTTCAGACTTGAAGATGCCTGAGCCAACGAAAACCGTCTCAGCGCCCAACTGTCTGCACAACGCAGCATCAGCTGGTGTTGCGACTCCACCGGCAGCGAAATTTGGCACCGGAAGGTTTCCAAGTTCGCGAACCTGATTGAGTAGGGAAATTGGGATGCGATACTGCTCAGCTCGCTCAGCCATTCGCTCGGTTGTAAGGGTCTTCAACTCATCAATGTTACGCCGTACCTCACGGAGGTGACGGACCGCCTCGATGATATTCCCGGTGCCCGCTTCACCCTTGGTGCGAATGAGGGCAGCGCCCTCGTTAACTCGACGAAGGGCTTCCCCAAGGTCGGTTGCTCCGCATACGAAGGGGGTCTTGAAGAGGTGCTTGTTAACGTGAAACTGAGGATCTGCTGGTGTGAGAACCTCGGACTCGTCGATGAAGTCGATACCGATCGCCTCAAGGATCTGAGCTTCGGCGATGTGACCGATGCGGACCTTCGCCATGACTGGAATGCTAACTGCGGCTTTGATGTCCTCAATCATGCGCGGGTCGCTCATGCGAGCAACTCCACCGTCACGACGGATGTCTGAAGGAACGCGCTCAAGGGCCATAACGGCGACGGCGCCTGCATCTTCAGCGATACGCGCCTGCTCTACGTCAATGACGTCCATGATAACGCCGTTGCAGAGCATCCGAGAGAGTCCAACTTTAATCTCGAAGGGGTCAGTAGTAGTGTTTGTTTTTGTCGTCATCGCTTCCCTAGTTTCTAACGTAACCGTGCTATAGTCAAAAATAGTTGGTCGTTAAACCTGCTTATGCA
>JALRCK010000682.1 GCA_023262305.1 Deltaproteobacteria bacterium | reverse complement strand
GGCGCCGCCGTTAACGGCCAACTTACCCTATGAAGTCCCGACTTTCCTCTCAGGTTTTACCCCAAGCGATCACGCACTCAACTTCTCTCTGCTGGAAACGCTACTCTGCTGATAGTCGCAGGATTCGTCCGCAGCCGGGGCATTTTACCACATCTTGCCGAGAAACCTGAACTACCACCTGAGGCCCTAATTTCATGAAGCATCCCGCGCAGCTATCCTTGTTCATCACCTCAACCACAGGATTCGATGGGAATCTGTCGCGGATTCGGTTGTAGGCCAGCAATATAGGCTGCCCCGTCAGATGCGACGCGTGCTCGGTTCGCTCCTTGTTGAGCGAAGAGAGCTGCTCATCAAGACCTTTAATGGTTTCACTCGACTCTTTCTCAAGTGCCGAATACTCCCCCGCGAGACCCTCAATCACTGCGGTGACATCCGATACCTCTTTCTCAAGGTTCTCAATCTCTCGCATCAACCCGAGGAGGAGGTCTTCTCGTTGCCCGATCTGCTTTGCAACATAATCGATCTCTCGCTCAGCCGCCTGCTGCAGCTTGTAGTTGTTGAGCGTATTGAGCGCCGCACGCCGCTCATTAATTCGATCTCGCTCCACCTTTACGCTCTTCTCCTCCTTGGAGCACAGAGTTTTCTTCTCTCCAAGAACTTTTTCACGCGCAGCTCTCTTGGTTTCGTGCCCTGAAATAACCTGCTTCCGGTTGGCGAGTTCAGTTTCAAGCTTCTTTTTCTGAGCTGAAAGGGTTGCTATCTGAACATCAAGTTTGCTGAGTTGTATAATGATCGGAAGGGTGGCTGGAGCTTGCGCGTTTGACATGTGGCCTCTATCACGTTGTGGTTCTTCAATAGTACGGGCAAAGCGCTTGGATTATCAATCACCAAGATAGGTTATTCCCTGTTTTCTCCTCCCCTTGCGCCTGTCAAACCCACCAAAGGGTTGCACCCAGCCACCCATAAGATGTACAACATCGGAGCTTGTCGAACCGAACTCGGTTTGACCTGCGCATCTCCCTCCTATGGCCCTATAGCTCAGTTGGTTAGAGCGGCCGGCTCATAACCGGTAGGTCCCTGGTTCAAGTCCAGGTGGGGCCATTCCTTTCACACCGTGAAGGAATAGACACACCCGAAGTTGCAGTGATTGGATGGACCGCGTACCCGCGGTCCGTGATCTGAAACCAACGCAAGAGTCCTCGACGAAGCGTTCTGCCCCTCTTCCGACTTCGCTAATTCGTCGACACCCCAGGCGCCACGCTCGTAATAAAATTAAGGACCGACGAGGCTTGGATATTTGTGTTGTCGCTCGGTCCACCCTCAGCTTGGCACGGCAACGGTCCAGCTCGCACGAGAGCAACGATTCCCGGCTGACCGTTACTTCCGTTCATCAATAACGATCCT
>JALRCK010000681.1 GCA_023262305.1 Deltaproteobacteria bacterium | reverse complement strand
AAGGCTGGAGTGACCTCCTACGGAGTTATTCAAGGTAAAGTGATTGCCCTTCTTGATGTGGACTATCTCCTTCAGCAGGCGGGGGCCGGAAACAATCAGGTCGATGAGAAGGAGTATGCCGCCCTATGACAGAGAAAAATGGTACGCCTCCACAGCAGCTTGTGACGTTTACGACTGGCGAGTACTCATTCGGGATAGACGTCTTAGAGGTGCAGGAGGTCTTAAAGCGCCAACAGATGACCCTCGTTCCCCTGGCGCCGGACGAGATACGCGGACTCATAAATCTTCGCGGACACATCGTCACTGCGATCGGTATGCGACAGCGACTCCGGCTCGGTGCGCGACGCGATAACGATGAGGAGATGAACCTTATTGTGTCTCTACGAGATGGGGTTGCGAGTCTCGTAGTTGATTCCGTCGGGGATGTGATTTCTCTGGACCCGAGCATGTACAAACCGCGTCCGAGAGCCTTGAAGGCTCCACTTAAGGAGATGGTGCTCGGCGTGTACGAATCCGAAAAGGGTATGTTTCTTCACCTGGCTCCCGAAGTGGTGTGTAAGGTTTGTGAGGAGGATGCGGGAGCTTGAGGTCTTCGCTTCCCGAGTGCTTGAATGGAGAAGATTAAGCTCCTCATTGTAGATGACTCTTTGCTCATTCGTCGGGCTTTACGGGAGTGTTTTCGTGCAGACCCAGAGATTGAGGTCGTTGGAGTAGCCGAGAACGGTCTGCGGGCGCTTGAGCAGATCAAGGCGCTCCATCCTGATATCGTCACGCTCGATATTGAGATGCCAGAGATGAACGGGCTGGAGACCCTGAAAAATCTCAGAGCGCAGGGCTCCGAGATTCCGATCATCATGTTCAGTAAGTATACCTCGGCTGGCGCAACCGCGACCCTTGAAGCTCTTGAGCTCGGCGCGAGTGATGTAGTCGCGAAGCCCGAAGCTCACGGGGGGAGGGGAAATTCGTGTGAGGTGGTTAAGCGGCAACTTTCAAGTCGAATTCGGGCTCTGGGAAGGCGAGTTCACAAATTCCGCCTTCGCGATGAAGTGCCGTGTCAGGTATCAACGATTGAGACACAACCTGATTTTCGTCCTCCCGCGGAGGTTCATGCTATCGGCGTTGCGATTTCGACAGGAGGTCCTACGGCTCTGCTTGAGCTTGTTTCAGGACTTAATCCTGCACTTGAGGTGCCTATATTTATTACGCAACACATGCCGCCACTCTTTACCCGGTTTTTGGCTGAGCGCCTTACCGCTCGTGGTGCGTTGCCTGCACATGAGGCCAGAGATGACATGGTGGTACAGCCAGGACATATCTACATCGCCCCTGGGGATTTTCACATCGAGGTGTCGCGGCATAATGAGGACGTTCTCATTAACCTATCGCAAGCTCCTCCGGAAAATTCCT
>JALRCK010000680.1 GCA_023262305.1 Deltaproteobacteria bacterium | reverse complement strand
CTCAAGAGTATCGCTGATACCGCCTCCCGCATCGTTCCACCCGGTCGTTCCGCGCGTGCCTTTTGGCACTTCGGCGGTTCAACCATGGCAAAACACAGCAGCAAGCCTACAACCTGAAAACCCGTGCAGAAGAGGTACGGTGCCGAAAGGCTTATGACGCTTAAGGAAGCTCCGATAACCGCAAAAGCAGCCATCGAAACAAACGAAGCGCCGATACTCCATGTCCACCACCGTTGGAAAGACGTCTCGCACTTGAGTGCCTTGCTGCTCTGAAATAGGAACGCTTCGTCCGTTCCAGACACTAAAGCCAAGCCCAACGCGATAACAACCTCTCCGAGAACGAATCCACCGAACCCGGTCGACACTGCGTAAACCGCAGAGCCGGTAGCGAGTGCGACGAAACCGCACCTCATAGTTAGTACTTTGCCGAATCTATCGGCAAAGCGCCCCGTCGCGACCTCCAAGACCACGAGAGCCAGAGCAAACAAGATCTCTAAAAGATAGAAATCTCCCTTACTCAAACCTCGATCAGTCCAGAGAGTCGTCAAACTGGGAGTACCGGCTGCGAAAGCGGCCGCGCAGCAGCGCGCCACAAGAAGAAGCCAGCGATTCCTGCGAAGTTGAATACTGTTGTTCATAAAACGATCCCCTTTGTTGAATGTGATAACCTTGCAAACCATGCGGAACATCGTCCGCCGACACTGCGGCGGGACCATCGCCCATCGTGAGTGGGCAAAAAGCAAACAAAGAGAGCACCAGAGCCTCAAGCCCTAGGGCTGCGGCGCATGTTAAGAGCTAAAATGTGATGTGTGCTTAAAGAGGGAGAGGAGATTAAGGCGAGGCGCTACAGCCTCGGCGAACGATTTACCGATACGTTAGTTACTTCTACCCTTATGAACTTGTGTAATACGATCTGAAGTGGCCATGACCCTTCCTTGATAGGCGTACGGGGTTTCCCCAAAGGGAATCGCCGCGCTCGCGACGCGAGCAGACACCTTCGCCACGCCGGCAAATGCCAGGTCCTGCGTCGCAATAATGTGCTGGTCACGAAATACACAGTTCATAAAAGTTCTCGGTTACGTGTGTTGAGAAAAAATCCTCAACATTTTTCAAGAATACCACGCTTTAATTCTCTAAGGAAAAATTTCTTTCCAAGAAGCGCGTTTTTCTGAATTCTTCTCAATCGATTGAATCGAGCATTCCGTATACTACAGTGTGATCCTCCCCACCTATCGCGGTCACCCGTGGGTTGCGGAGGAGCACGGCAGCAGGAGGCTTTATGACTACTCGATTACGCTCACAAATCAATTTCCTGAACGAGATCGAGAAGCTTAAGCTCGTATCTCGGCGCAACAAAACGATCGATCGCTCCAGGGCGGAGAATAGCGCTGAGCATTCGTGGCACGTTGC
>JALRCK010000067.1:8750-9090 GCA_023262305.1 Deltaproteobacteria bacterium | reverse complement strand
ACCTCTCTCCATGCAGCGCCCATGCAGAACCGCGTTGAGCCTTGCTCCTTGGCTTGAAGTGCTTTGAGTCGTACGACCTCTGGCGGGAGAACAGCATGACGCTCAACACCCGTCTGGTAGTGAGCTGACTGCGGGCAGTAAGCACAATCCTCTGGGCAACCACCGGTCTTCACTGAGAGGAGGGTTGAGCGTTGCACCTCACGGGGATTGAATGTTGAACGGTGAATCGTTTGAGCTTTGAAGAGGAGGTCGGGAAAGGGTTGCGCGTAGATCGCTGATGCTTCCTCTCGTGTCCAGTTGTGGCGAATAGCGATGGTGTCGTTAGTCATAGAGACTCCTC
>JALRCK010000067.1:0-8740 GCA_023262305.1 Deltaproteobacteria bacterium | reverse complement strand
GTGACCATCTACATACCCGATTTTGAGGGGGCGGGATAGGGTTGGAGCCGGGCGGAACCAACTGAAAACAGGATGCAAATGGGCTTGTTACCAAGGATGATGGCTGTGACGGTGTATCGTATGGTCCGGGGCTCCCTTTGACCTTAATGAAACGACATCGAAGGGGCGAGTGACCCGGTCCTAGCTGGTCCCAGTGCTCTCGGGTCGGGATATGCAACGACCGCGATAGCGGGTGACTCTTTGCCCTGTGCGCCTTTGGGCAAATGCCTTACACTCCGTGCTCATGACAACAGTCGATTGGATCCTCTTTGACCTTGGTGGTGTGCTGCTTCATGTTGAACAGCCCCGCATATTCTCACGCCTTCAATCGCTTGCGGATCTGCCGGTCGAAACTATCGAGCACCGGCTAAAGGCTGCGCCTTTTTTTCGTGACGATTTCATGGTGAAAGAGTTCTCCCCAGCCGAGATTGCTCAACACGTCAATGAAACCTTAAGCACGGCACTCTCGATACCCGATGTGGTTGATGCATTGAATGCAGAGCTCGGAAGCGTGATCGCTACTACCGCCGACATCCTTCCCTCCTTGCAACGCAAGGTAAAGATCGGATGCCTCTCAAATACGAACTCCATTCACTGGGACAAACTTCTCCAGTCGTACCCCTTCATGCAGCATTTCGACCGGCGTTTCGCATCGCAGATCCTCGGATGCGCGAAGCCCGGTCGGGAGATCTACGAGAAGACGGCTGGGCTCCTGGGCGCCAATCCACGGCAGATCCTCTTCTTTGATGATAAGCCGGAGAACGTCGAGAGTGCGCAGCGCTTGGGATGGCATGCGCGAGTGTATGCCGGACATGAAAAGTTTCTCTCCGACCTCTCTGAATTCAAAATAGTTCTGAGCTGACGCACCGACGACAGGGTGGAGCAGCCACGTTTGGGCGTACATCAGTTGCTCTCGCAGATCTTCCTGGCGGCAGCGATGTCAGCGGTCGTGAGCGTATACTGAGTTGAGCCGACCTCCCGGACTGGAGACATAATCGCGCCACGCTCAGAAGTATGACCAAGCCCAAGAGTGTGACCCAATTCATGCAGCAGGGCGGAGTGGAGATCTCGCTCGCTTGCAACGGTGTAGACGTTTATCTCGTTTACGAATGCGCCCTTTCGGTGCTCAGCTTCCCGGATGAGGCGAGGGGGAAACCGCTCCTTAAGCTGAGTAATTTTTTGATTCAATCTCTCCCCCTCATGCTGGGTTGAGAGCGCTCTTTGGTTGGACTCATCCACCAGCTTTTTAAGCCTGTCAGCAAACGCCTCAACGCTCCGACGGAGGATTGAGAGCTGCTCTTCGCGTTGACGAAAGGAGTTGGCGAGGTCGTTATCGATCGAACCTGCATTCTGAGCGCGTGTAACGTCTGCGTTGAAGGTCGCAACGGAGTTCGCGTAGTGTTCCCGCTCCTGATTGAATCGCGCGATGGTAGCCTGAACCTCCTGAAACTCCCTGTTGTGCTCCTCCTGAGCGTGAGTGAGTCGGGATACCTCCTCATCGAGAGCACGCTCTGCTTCTTTCAGCTCGTCCAGGTCGGCCTGCCTCCCATCGAAGAGGAGGTTGATAGCTATCCCTTCCGACGGTGACACAATGAACCATTCACGACCCGTTGCAGTGTTCCATTCGGTGGTGGCGTTACGAAGAGCAACCTCAAGGGTACCCCTCTCTATCTTAAACTCGGGATCGATCGTTCCAATCGAAACGGTGATGGGGGTTGCGCATGGGAGTGCGAGGGGCGGAATCGCCTTGGTTGCGGATGCCTGAGAGGTAGGGGTCGAAGCGAGCGTCGGCAGTGTGAGAGGTATCGGCTTCACGCGAGCTATAGGCGGCGGGTGCGTCGAGCGGCGCTCTAGTTCAATCAGCGCTACGGCGCTGACGGCGAGGATTACGAGGACCGTGAAGCGAAAGCTGCGACTCGTTCTCAAGTTGATCTATGCCTTAAGCCTCTCCGCGCTTCCGCAGCTCCGCAAACGCCTCAGCGAAGTAGGTGATGATGATGTCAGCGCCAGCTCGCTTGATGCTGGTGAGGGACTCAAGCATCACTCGCTTCTCATCGAGCCATCCGAGTTTAGCCGCAGCCTTGACCATAGCGTACTCGCCACTTACGTTGTAGGCAGCGGTCGGCATTTGGAAGGTGTCTTTGACAGCTTTGATGACGTCAAGGAACGCCAGAGCTGGCTTAACCATGACGATATCGGCACCCTCTTGCACATCGAGTTCAACCTCGCGGAGCGCCTCCCGGATATTCGCAGGATCCATCTGGTAGGTCTTTCTGTCGCCGTACTCCGGAGCCGATTGAACGGCATCACGGAAGGGACCGTAGAAAGAGGATGCAAATTTAGCCGCGTAGCTCATGAGAGGGACGTGAGCAAAGTTGTTTTCATCGAGACCGTGCCGCAAGAACCCAATCGTTCCATCGAGCATTCCACTTGGGGCGATCATGTCTGCACCAGCCTCAGCGTGAACAAGAGCCTGCTTGAGAAGGTTTGGTAACGTCTCATCGTTGCAGAGCTTTCCATCGTGCATGACGCCACAGTGACCGTGGCTCGTGTACTCACAGAAGCAGAGGTCCGTAACTACCATCATCTCGGGCACGGCCTTCTTAATAGACTGGATCGCTTGCGGGATGATCCCCTTCGGATGCCACGCTGATGAGCCGATATCGTCCTTGAACTCTGGAATCGCAAAGAGAAGCACAGAGCGGATCCCTTTCTCAAAGAATGTGACCGCTTTTTCCGTCGCCGTGTCGACGCTGAGGTTGAACTGCCCTGGCATCGAGGAGATCTCTCGGGCAACGCCCTGACCAGGCACCACGAAGAGGGGGGCTATCAGGTCCGAAACCTCAAGACGGGTTTCTCGGACCATGTCTCGAAGTACGCTTGAGCTTCGAAGGCGCCGGAGGCGAGTTTGTGGATACATACTATACAGTCTCCTCGGGATGACCCGGAATGCGAGCCGAGCCAGCCTCCGATCTATCGGGTTAGGAGGGTTTCGCTTCGACCCCTTCGAGCCTAGGGGAAGGCGCATGAGAAGTAAAGTGCACGAATCGGAACGTATCTGTTCGAAGCTGGTTCACGATACTTTTTTCCTTTGATCTGTCTGCAGTTGTGGCACTCTGCGCCGGGCGCCTCTGGGGTAAAAATCTCAAGAAAAGACGCAACTATCATTCCGGTTTTCCGATGAGAACTCGGAACAAGCAACTCGGCTGCAGGATAAGAGCAAGGAGGGGCGCGGGTGATAGGGAGAGCTAAAGCGGAAGAGTTCGAGTCGGTCCATCTCGGAGGGGCTCGAAGAGGGAGCATGAGAGCGATTTCAAGCGAGATAGGCGAACGTGATGCACTCATTGAGCAGTACCACGACTTTGTCGAGGGTTTGGTCTCGCGGCTCATTCGAGCGATGGGTCTTCCGCAACGCCATCGCGAGGATTTCATAGCCGCCGGATTTCTTGGGCTCGTCGAGGCCGCTGGGCGATTCGATACTTCGCGAGGGAGTGAGTTCAAGTCTTTCGCATACTTGAGAATACGGGGTGCGGTTATCGACCATATACGCGCGTCGTGTGACCTTTCCGGATACGCCTACCAGATGCTCAAAGCGTTAGAGAGTGCTCAGGAGATGCGTGAGCAGTCCCTTGAAGATCGCCGATCTCGAGTGCCGAGGCGTCCCTCGGTCGGTGCTGATGCAGTAGACTTGCTGAGCAAGAGCGCTGTCGCCCTCGCGCTTTCAAGCGCATCGGCGGAATTTAGCCAGCTCGCCAAAGAGGGCGCCACAGATCCAGAGAGTGAGCTTCACAAAAAACAACTTTCGAAAAAAATTCGTTCCGCATTAGCAACTTTGCCCGAAAAAGAGCGAACCATAGTCGAGCAATACTACTTTCGTGACCTGACGTTACATCAGGTCGCAGAGCAGTATGCAGGACTATCAAAATCGTGGGTGTCGAGGCTACATGATCGGGCGTTGGAGATGTTACGAGACAAGTTGGTTCAGCAGGGGGTGCGGTCAGCGACGTAGGAGGCACGTTCTCCACGTTGTTGTTGGCCTGGTGATAGCGGTTGTCTGTGCCGCATGCCAGGAAGAGATCGTGCATGATCTCTCAGAGCGAGAAGCCAACAAGGTGGTGAGTCACTTGAGTGCAGCCCATCTTGAAGCGTCCAAGGTTCTTCAGGCAGATGGTCGGTGGGCTATCGCGGTCGACCGCGATCAGATGGTTTTGGCGCTCTCTCACCTAGATACTCAACGAGTGCTCGCTCCACGGGGAGGGGACTCCTTGGTGAGTAAAAGCTCGATGATTCCGAGTCGGGAGGAACAGCGGTTTCGGTATGAGCGCGCCCTGGCGGCATCAATTGAGGATAGCCTCTCTGCGATTCCAGGAGTTCTTGAGCCCCGAGTTCACATCAACGTGCCGGATGAGGATCCCTTATTTCCATCTCAGGATCTTCGTCTCGGTTCGGGAGCCGTGCTCTTGGTTGTTGATGAGTCCTTCAAGGCGAGTGATGGGGAGATTTCGGCGCTCATCTCTGGTGCTGCAGGTATTTCACGTGAGTCGGTACGAGTGTTGAAGAGTGTGGCGCCACCGCCGAGGAGACCTCTCGAGGTCGTGTCCGCTTCTGTTGGTGGGCTGCGCGAGGAGATGCGCTCAACGGCGACGCCCCCATGGGCAGTGGGTGCTGCGATCGCAGGCGGAGTTTTATGTGCGTTAGGTATTCGGCGCCTCGCCACTCGACGCATGAAGCGATCAACGTTTTCACTTCCAAAAGAGTTGGATTTTGAGGGGTAAGAGTTATGAAGAGTGAGAGTATCGAACGGATCGCGATGGCGTGCTTTGTAGAGGGGATAGAGCTCGCTAGTCTGGCATTGGCACCCCATCATATCGCGCAAGGAGAGGCCTTTCTTGCCGAGATGCACGGGGAGTCCGACACTGATACCTACTACCGTTGCTTAGAGGCTCTCCTCCACGAAGAGGGGGTGGCATGAGGGCGAACCGGTTCACCATGACTAATCGAGACGCTTTTCAGGCCGAGCAAGATGCTCTTCCGTTAGCGCAGCATGTTGCGCGTGCGCTCACATCGAGTGGAGTTGTGAAGCGATTTCAGCGCGTCGAGTCGCCATCGACGCACGCAGATTGGCTGGTCTTTAAGGATGGCGCTGGAGCTGGATTTGCGATCCGGGTCGACGATACCTGTGAGAGCACGTCTCCGCTTCAGCGAACGCTGCGTTTCGTCCGGCATGCTCAGACTATCGTCAACGCCCTCGGCAATCCACGCTCGTTTCCGTGTGTGCTTACCTTTGATCGGCAGCCTCCGCCTGAGTGGGGAGTGTGGAGGCTTGATGGTGTCGCTGGTCATGTGTGGTGCGCCGCCTCGCATCCGGTGATTAAGATGCCCCGCTGCGCTGTGCAGCCTCATCGAGATCCGAGCGTGCGGGTGAGGATGTATGGAGTTGCCAAAGATATCGAGAGGCTTGAGGTTGGGGCCGCGGTGAAGTGTGAAATGATCGATGTGTGGATGCCGGAGTTTGGCATTCGTGGTCGTGGTATGTGTGGAGGAAAAGGTATGACGATAGAGATTACTGAATGCAACGAGGTGCGTGAGCACCAGATTCCAGGGGTCCGACTCGACCTCGGGGAGATAGAGATGCGGTTGTCTGATTTAGTGGGCTTGCGACCAGGTGCGGTGATTAACCTCGGTGAGGTGGCACTTGAGAGGTGCTTTGTGCGCCTCGGTGCGACGGTGTTGGCGGAGGGTAAGTTCCGAACCTCTGAGGGGCAGTTGTTGCTCACGATCGAGTCGGTGTTGTAGGCGGCGAACGTTAGCAACAATTCGGCGAGTGCGTCGATATGTCGACTGTCTACTCTTTCAAGGAGAAAAAAATGTCAACGTTAAGTTCAATTCGCCCGATATCAGATGGTTCATGGGGGATGTCCGTCGGAAGCTCATCGCTGGTGCGTTCTGCGCCGGAGCCGCGAAGTACGCTTGGGTCCTGGAGCGCAACTGCCGGGTCCGTTGTGAGTTCCGTGGGCAAAGCCGTAGCCGACATTGTTGTGCCTGATATGAATATCGGAAGCCTGACTGAGATGTTGAACAAGCAGATGTACATTCAGCAGGTCACGCAGGCTGTTTCTATGGCATCGAACGTCTTGCGGTCTCAGCATGACGCTGAGATGGCACCGATTCGAAACATGAGAGCTGGATAGCTTTTTAAGGGGTGCGAGATGCACAGCGCGCAGAGCTTCTCCGTTCAGGAAGTGTTGGTCCCTGTTGGATTGCTGCTTGTAGTCGGCTGCATGCTCGTACCCTTGCCGCCTCTTCTGCTCGATATCTTGTTGTGTTCGAACCTACTCTTTGCGCTCCTTCTCGTAGTTGGAGCCCTTCATATACGGGACCCTCTCAAATTGGCGACCCTTCCGTCGCTCCTCCTCATGGCTACGCTGGTGCGACTCTCGCTTAACCTTGCAACGACGCGTGCCGTGCTTAGCACTGGACACGCCGGGCAGGCAGTGGAGGCTTTTGGCTCGGTGGTCATTCAGGGGAGTCTTGTCGTCGGGTGCATCCTCTTTCTCCTCATCACCCTCATTCAATTTATCGTCGTAGCCAAGGGGGCTGAGCGCGTTGCGGAGGTTTCAGCGCGGTTTACACTCGATGCTTTACCCGGCAAACAGATGGCGATCGATGCAGAGATCCGGAGCGGACTGCTCGACCCCGAGGGAGCGAGACGAAAACGAGCAGAGGTCCAGAGTGAATCGCGATTCTACGGCGCGCTCGATGGCGCCATGAAGTTTGTGAAGGGAGATGCCGTAGCGGGGCTTGTGGTCACCTTCGTGAATATTACGGGAGGTCTCCTCGTTGGGTTGCTGATTCATGGGCTCGATGTCGAGGTGGCCGTCCGGCGCTACACGTTGTTGACCATAGGTGATGGACTTCTTTCGCAGGTGCCATCTCTGCTTAATTCAGTCGCAGCGGGTCTCATCGTCACTCGTGTGCAGGTCGACGAAGCCTCGTCGCTCTCAGGGGATCTCATCTCCCAGCTCGGAAGTTTTCGAACTGCGCGGGGATTCGTTGTGGCGGCGGCTCTCGCGTTGGGGTGTGTTCCTGGCATGCCGCATGTTGCGCTTCTCGGAGTGGCAGCTGCGATAGCGGTTACCTTGCTCCCGTCCTCCAAGGGTAACGAGCCGCAGAGTAGCACAGCATCATCACAACACTTCGAGCCGACGCTCTCGCCAACGGTCCAGATCGAGGTAAACCAAGAGTGGTTTTCAAAGATGCCGTCCCTCAGGCACATCGCTGATGAGCTCGAGCAGATTAGAGGATACGCATTTCAAGCGTGGGGATTGGTGTTGCAGCGTCCCGGAATTTCGATATGGCGTGAGCCTCAAGGGGCTTTTCGGATCCTGGTCCGCGGGATGGAGGCGTATGCCGATGAGAGTGGATGTCAGGCGCGCGAGTGGAGTGATCTCGGGGAGTGCGTAAGGGAGTGTGTTGATCGTCACAGGGTAGATCTCCTTGATGATGGTGCGACGAGGCGGGCGCTCGATTACGTTGAGAAGAGCGTTCCGGATTTGGTATCAGGGGTTGTTCCCTCCGTGATTTCACTGACGCAGTTTACGGCGGTGCTTCGCGCTCTTCTACGAGAGGAGGTAACAACTCGGCACATGGATGTCATTCTGCAGACGATCGCTGAGTGCGGCGGAAAAGCTAACGAGCGTGGATTGGTCGCGGAGGTTCGAGCAGCGCTCGCGCCGGTGATCTGTTCGGGCGTGGCAGTGGACCGCCGGATTAGGGGGGTGGCGATTGAGCCTCTCTTAGATCTCGTTCTTACTCGTTCGGAGGAGAGTGGCTCTCTCATCTCGGGCGAGCTCGTGGATGCGATCTGCTCCCGTGTCTCTGAGGTTGTTAAGCCGGGGTCGGTGTTGCTCGCCTCTAAGCGGTCTCGCGCCTATCTCAGGGATATCGTGAATGTTCGGGGACCGGAGGTGAAGGTGCTCGCTCATGAGGAGCTGTCGCCCCGATTCGAGGTGATCTGTGCCGGGGCGATCGAGTTGGTGGGAGAGAGCGAACGCGCTGCATTAGCTGAGTCCGTAATGTGAAAGGAGGGTGCTCATGAGGGTGCCACACGTTGGATCAAAGGTTCGAAGGTCTAGAGAAATATGCCTAAGGTACGCAACTTTCTCCGCGCTACTCTCGATAGGTGTGTGGGTGGTTGCTCTGACCGGATGCATCCCGCGCCCTCGCGTGCCAGAGGATCGGTTCCAAAGGGCGCAGCAACTCGTCGATATCGGAACGGAGTTTCTTAGACGACGGGAGTTGCGAGAGGCGCGTAAATCGTTCGAATTAGCATCCGATCTCGCTCCGGTTGCAGCGGCTGTTGATGGTAGGGGGTGTATTGCCCTCTTGGAGGGGAGATACATGGAGGCAGAGGAGCTCTTTAGGGAGGCTTACGCCATGGACCGAGACTATGATGAGGCCCTGGCAAACCTGGGTCTCGTAAAGGAGTTGCAGGGAGAAATCAATGAGGCACGTGATATGTACCTGGAATTTTTAGAGAATCACCCTGATTCGGCGCGAGTGAGGAATAACCTGGCGGCGCTTGAGTACGATCGGGGTACGGGTACAATAGTAACCGTTGAGGCGTTAGAAAAAGCGATAACTTTGTCAGATCAGGCAGTTATCAGAGATAATCTTGCAATGCTGAGCAGACAATAGAGGA
>JALRCK010000679.1 GCA_023262305.1 Deltaproteobacteria bacterium | reverse complement strand
GGATATTACCTACGGTATTCGGAGTTTGTCTGGGCGAGGTAGGTTATGCACCCCCTCAACCTGAACAGTCGCTCTACCCCCGTAGGAAAACTCCTGAGGCTAGCCCTAAAGCTATTTCGGGGAGAACCAGCTATCTACAGGTTTGATTGACCTTTTATCCCTAACCACAAGTCATCCGAGAATTTTTCAACATTCACCGGTTCGGACCTCCACGAACTGTTACATCCGCTTCATCCTGCCCATGGTTAGATCACCTGTTTTCGGGTCTGGCGCACTCGACTGGTATCGCACATTTCGCACTCGCTTTCGCTTCGGCTTCGGGCCTTAAACCCTTAACCTTGCCGCGTACGCCAACTCGCCGGGTCATTATGCAAAAGGCACGCCGTCACTCCATCAATGGAGCTCCGACCGCTGGTAGGTATACGGTTTCAGGTTCTATTTCACTCCCCTAACAGGGGTTCTTTTCACCTTTCGCTCGCGCTACTCTTCGCTATCGGTCACCAAGTAGTACTTAGCCTTGCGCGGTGGGCCGCGCTGATTCACGCCCGGTTCCACGGGACGGGCGCTACTCAAGAACTCCGGCGGAGGCCGACCCCTTTCGACTACAGGGCTATCACCTTCTATGGCCAGGCTTTCCAGCCTGCTCATCTAAAGGTCGGCTTTTTGACTCCGTCTCGCCTCCGTAACGGCAAGTCCGGCTCTTACAACCCCAACCATGCAACGCTCACGGGCTTGCACATGGCTGGTTTAGGCTCTTCCCTTTTCGATCGCCTCTACTGGGGGAATCGATGTCTCTTTCCTTTCCTGCAGGTACTGAGATGGGTCAGTTCCCTGCGTTCCCTACCGTGCACTATGGATTCATGCACGGCTCACGAGCGTGTAGCTCGTGTCGTTTCCGAATCTAGGACATCCCCGGATCATCGACTGCTTGCGTCTACCCGAGGCTTTTCGCAGCTAAGCCACGTCCTTCGTCGGCTCTTGGTGCCTAGGCATCCTCACGTACACCCTTTCTAGCTTGATCTGATTCTCACTCGAGATCCTCAACGATCTCGTTCCACCAACCCAACTTGTCAAAGAGCTTTAGGCGCCACGCCCAGTGAAGGGCAGTGGACGCAAATCGCTTCTCTCTCTCCCGTGTTGCGGGAGAAAAAGCAGGGTGGCCTCGAAATGGTCTGCGTGTGAGTCCTGTGCTGTCAGTGCGAACACTGACAAAGGTTCCTTAAAAGGAGGTGATCCAGCCGCAGGTTCCCCTACGGCTACCTTGTTACGACTTAGTCCCAATCACCGAGCTTACCTTCGGCACCGTTTTGAGGCGGCGACTTCGGGTACTCTCGGCTTTCGTGACTTGACGGGCGGTGTGTACAAGGCTCGGGAACACATTCACCGCAGTGTGGCTGACCTGCGATTACTA
>JALRCK010000678.1 GCA_023262305.1 Deltaproteobacteria bacterium | reverse complement strand
TGCCGAGGCGACTCCATGGTTACCTCCCGCTCGCCGAAGATGAGCCCTGTGCCAATGGTTTCATGGGGCACAGGACATCCTGGGGGGTGAAGATTGACCGACCCAGAGAGCACAAAAAAAGCCACGTTTGATGGCTCTCCAGCTTGGTAGATGGTGGCGCCGGCGGGAAATTGCCTCGGAGTCATTGAACCTGCGTCCGTGACACGCGTGGCGTCTGACAGCTCAGCGGAGAGGGCATGTAACTTCTCAAGCGCCTGAGTCTTGCCAGCCTCATTGAGTCTCTCGGCTGCTTTCCGGTCGGACGCGAGAAGATCGCGAAAAAGGTCGGGTGAGATCAAGGCCGCGCGAACGGGAGTGAGGGCTATAACAGTCGCGTTGGTGAAGTGGCGCTCTTGCCTCGCGCTCTGTTCACCGATCAGAGCTCCCGTATCAGCAACTACCCGGATGAGGGTCGTATGCCCATTTGAGTCTCGGGTGAAGATACCAAGTCGCCCGGCGAGTAGGATGAGAACCCCTTGAGAGCGAGCTCCCTCCTGAATCACTATCTGCCCCTCGACAAATTCGACGGTAGAGAGCGCGCCGGCGGCTTTTTGAATTGTATCGGGCGCGGTTTCCGGGAAAATTCGGGTCAGTTGACCTTTGAAGAGATCGCTGACGGAGGCATCGTGAGGGATTGAACCGGTCATGAAAAGACACTGCCAGAGTTACCCACCTGTGACAAGATTTTACTGGAGGGGTGGGCTACGACCGCCCGTGTTACTGAACGACCTCGATGAAATCAATTTTTTCATCAGGAGGGGCGACCCCTACGAGCGGTCGTAGCGCGCCCCTCCTTGACCCCGTGGTGATGATTTTCTGCAACAAGCAGCGGACGCGCATTGACCTTTTGGGGCTGGGGCGGTAGTTCATGCCTCGTGTACCCCAGGGGAGGTCTACCAGACCTGAGACGCTCACAGTGAGCGACACCCTTTGAACCTGAGACGGATAATACCGGCGTAGGGAGAGGATTATGAAGATTGCATCAGCACTTGCTGCGCGCGTAGCCCGCGTATTCCATCAATCGTTATTGAGCTCATTATTTCTCTCGCTCGTCGGGCATTCTGCGTTGGCGCAAGACCAACAGACCACGGAGCCCGTTGCCCCCACGGATCTCTTCATCTACGGCACTAACTTTCGTGATCCCCTCGGCGAGGTTCCTCAGAGCACCACCGTCGTTCAAGAGGAGCGTTTCATCGAGAAGGGTGAAACCAACTTTCAATACGAGATAGAGTCGATTCCAAACCTCACATGGTCTGGCGGCTCATCCCGACCTCGGTTCTTTATAATCCGAGGTGTCGGTGAGCTTGAGCAGTACGATGGAGCGCCGAATCCCTCTGTGGCGACTATCATCGATGATATCGACTTTAGCGGTCT
>JALRCK010000677.1 GCA_023262305.1 Deltaproteobacteria bacterium | reverse complement strand
TTGCACAAGGTTTTCCTTTACATGGACCGTGCTCTTCGGGCAACTTCATCCTCGATGATACGAGGTATTCACCACTTTCTGTCAATTTGCGCTGCAACGATCTTTGGAGGCTGCATGACACACCACGGAAACACCGCCCATACCGACTCATCGCTTGTAACGATCTCTGAGCGCGCATTTGGTACCACAAAGAGCGGACAAAAGGTCTCTGAGTATATCCTCTCTAACCGAGGAGGTATCTCAGTTTCTATACTCACGTGGGGAGGCGTTGTGAGGTCGATCGTAGTTCCCGACACGCAAGGAATGAGTGCTGATGTGGTACTTGGGTTCGATTCCCTCGAACCGTACGAGGAGCGCCATCCTTACTTTGGGACGATCACCGGTCGCTACGCAAATCGCATCGCCAACGGTTCTTTTACCCTCGATGGTATCACCTATGCACTCGCCAAGAACAACGGACCGAACCATCTGCACGGAGGGATCTATGGATTCGATCGTGTGGTATGGAAAGCCGAAACCTCCTCGGTCCCCAATTCAGCGACCCTCACTCTCTCATATGTGAGTGCAGATGGAGAGGAGGGCTACCCAGGAGAGGTATCAACACGCGTGACGTATACGCTCTCTTCCGACAACTCTCTGGCGGTGGAGTATACAGCCACCTCCACCAAGGCGACTCCAATTAACCTGACCAACCACTCCTACTTCAACCTTGCAGGGCACAACTCTGGCAACGTTTTGGGACACAGTCTCACGATCGACGCCGATCGTTATGTGCCGGTGGATGAAACCTCAATCCCTCTGGGTCCTCTTGCACCACTCAACAATACCCCCTTTGACTTCCGCACACCGCAGGCAATCGGCGCAAGGATCTCGCAAGTAGGGATCGGATACGACCACACCTATGTACTCTCTACGGCGCCGCGATCTCTCCACCGTGCGGCTCAAGCGAGTGATCCGGTGTCAGGACGATACCTTGAGGTGCTCACCACAGAGCCGGGCGTGCAGCTCTATACTGGTAACTACCTTGACGGCAGCGTGAAAGGAAAAGGAGGCGCGACGTACTTGAAGCACGCCGGTTTCTGCCTTGAGACCCAACATTTTCCTGACTCGCCAAACCAACCAACGTATCCAACAACGATCCTGAGACCGGGAGAGACGTATCACTCAAAGACGGTGATGAAGTTCGGAGCGACCACCCCGACCAAGTAACATTCCGCTCGTCCCTAATAATTTCAGATGGAGGGCCCGAGTACCCCCGGGTCGGAAGATAGAAACACCTCGGTGAGGTTTTAGGGATATTTGGTAGGGAAGAGGTCGGGAATGGTAGGGGATGGCTTCCCTAACCCGTCATCAAAATCTTGGCGGAGCCAAGTTTTGATAGGAGAGATACTGGAAGCGGGGGTGGGATTTGAAC
>JALRCK010000676.1 GCA_023262305.1 Deltaproteobacteria bacterium | reverse complement strand
TCGTCCACCGAGAAAGGGATATCGTCTCGTCGAGCACGTTGTGCAAGACATCCTTAATCTCCTGTGGCGTGGAGGGGTGGTTTCGAATTCGTTGCAACAACTTGTAACCAGCGGTTCCGTGCGCTCCGAGGAAGCTCTTCGCGACTAGTCCTACCGTAGCGAGTGGCGAATTCTTTGAACCCTGTTCCTGAGCGCTCGCCAGGATGGCGCATGCGACCATGTATTTGTGGTGCACCGAGTTACTGTAGAATTCAAAGTAGTCCTTGATCCCTTCAAGCAAAAGTTCGTTGTAGGGGCCGTCCTTCGGAAGGATGCGGGGAATCAGTCGCTCGTCACGAAACTTCACAAAGCTCTGCTCGCTGGGGGTTGAGTCGACCGCAAGCAGGGAGAGTGCGGCACCCCGTGCTCGCACATCGAGCTCTTGAAACCTTTGATGGAGGGCACGCAAGTGATACTCGATAATCTCCTTCTGGTTCTCCCGATCTCCCGGGGAAAAAAATCGGGAAACGCCAGTGATGCCCAGCTCTTTGAAGATCTGTGGATAGGCTTCCTGTTCGCTAGAGCCCCCCTCAAGTTTTTTAAGTAGGATATCGGAGACGGTTCCGATGTGGGCGCTCGAATTTCTTGCAAGAAGGAACGAGAAGATTGACTGTCTCAGTTCGTTCTCGCTTCGATCCCTCAGCTCGATAAGTGCGTTGTGCGCCTCGACGGCCGCCGCGTTTGTGTGCATAGCAGTCGCTGCGTCCGTATGGCTGGCCTGCATCGCAGAGGCAAAGGTGCACTTGGACTGATACTTGCTGTTAGCCAAGAGGTTATCCCTGAAGAGGAACGAGACCTTACGCTGTGTGAGAAGTTCATCAGCAAGACCTCTCAACACTTGCGAGCGAAGGGCTGGCGGAAGCCACCCTTGGTCGAATTCACGCAGGAGGTTTTGTGCCTCAGAGAGGAAGGCTTCACTTCCGTCGTCAAATCTCTTGCCCGTTGCGAGTCGAATCCGATCTGCTGAGAGCCTCACCAGTTCGCGCACAACAATACGCTCGAAGTTTGGGTCGACGGTTCGGGGAGCGTACATGGAGCTTACCTCAAGGATCTTCGGGAATCGCCCCGTGTCATACTGCGAAAGGAAAAACAGCTGGGTATTCCCCTCATTCACGGTAAATGGACGGGGATAGACAAGCATTCGCAGTACTTCGTCTCGCGCTGCAATATCTTTGAGTGATGTGAGGCGACCTGCAATTTCGGCATTGAATCGGGTTTCAAGAGAGACCGAACGGTCAATGACACCCATGACGGTCAATCGTTGATAGGTGTCCAGGAGCTCCTCATTGGAGAGCTGGGAGAGATCCATATCGCGGGCGACAGGTAGAGCCAGGCCTTGAATTCCCCTCGCCACAGGGCGGCTCTGTGTTCCCGA
>JALRCK010000675.1 GCA_023262305.1 Deltaproteobacteria bacterium | reverse complement strand
GATCGTCTGCCCCGGTGCCGGAAAGTTCCCGACGGTGAAGGCGAGATCTTGAACGAAGCTGCCGATAACTGCGAGTCGCGCGGACATTAGAGGAGCCCTCGAGCGGTTTTCGACGACAGGATCTGTTGTAGGGTATCCTTGGATAGCGTCTTCGCGAAGGATTCTCCGGGGAGGTGGCGCATCCATTCGTAGATCTGTTCGCGAAGGTGTGGAGAGAGGTGTGGCTTCATCGCCCGCGCCTCATCGAGGGCCGTTACGACATCCTTCGCGAAAGCACGCGTTGCAGCGTGCCCGGCTTCAGCGGGAGAGAGCCCCTCCTTGCGAAGTTGTTGTTGGTAGGAGGCCATCGCGTCGAGCAGGAGTACCTTCGTGCGCGGATATCCAGAGCACATTAAATTCCACGGATCGAGGCGGGAGTCTCCCCCAAGCCTAAAATCAGTGCGGATAATAACCGAAGGGATGTCGAGCATCTTTGAGAGAACGAACTCAACAACTGTTCCCGAATCCAGCTCCGGACCATCGAAGTGAAAGAGCCCAACATCACACGACACAACTTGAAGGAGGTCTTGGTCGCGAATAGATAGTGGAGTCGTCTCTCTCTGCTCAAGGTCCTGGGGGACGACGCACTTGTAACGATTGTTCGACTCGTGGTGGATCTGCTCAGCGAGTACGGCGTTGCCGAGGAGGTGCTTTAAGCTAAAGAGCTCGCCCGCAAAATAGATCGTATATGGCTGTGTCATAGGGCTAGTTTTAGCCCTTCCGGGGATAAAATTAAAGCGAAGATTTTGCGCGAGTTTTCAGGCGGCCAAACTCGCGAAAGAGGATTTCTACCACGAAGAGCAGGAGCGCTAGAGAGGCAAAAGCCCTTGCGAGATCTCGTTTCGTTGTAGCCATCTCAAGGTAGCGTTTTAGTGCCCCCTGATCTGGATTCAGGATGCCACCCGATCGAGACGCGATCTGCTGAAGGAGCGGAGTGTTAGGTTTAAAGTGAGAGCGTTCCGTAAAGGTCTCATCTGATACCTCCCAGGCTATCTCAGGCAACACCGCCTCTCCGAGTGTTATCGATGCAAGGTATCTACCCGGGGCGGCTTTGGGAACCCGAGCTTGGTAGTGTCCAGGAGACACTGAGGTGAAAGAGAGCGAGGATGGCTCTCCGCTGGGCGTGGTGAGGGTGCCTCCAAGGGGCGCGTCTCCGATGTCATCAAAGATGGAGAGATCAACGACGACCTCGCCCCCTTCAACCCAGGATCGAAGATCAAAGTTTACATTTGAACGCGCCTTGCCCGTTGAGGCGATCGTTGACTCAACGAGATCTGACCAAAACTCGTTTATCGAGCTCCACGGGATCCACGGGGCGGACCACCGACCGTTGGCATCGGAAGTAAACGAGACAACGCGCCCTTTGTCCACCTTCCA
>JALRCK010000674.1 GCA_023262305.1 Deltaproteobacteria bacterium | reverse complement strand
AGCATGGAAAGTTGCCGCAGCTGGAGAAGCAGCTCATCCAAGAGGAGAGCGCTATCTCTGGTGACGCCGCAACGAGACTACTGCGTGAAGAGGTTACTGAAGAAGAGATCTCCGAGATCGTTTCTCGATGGACGGGGATTCCGGTAACGCGACTCATGGAGGGCGAGAAGGCGAAGCTCTTGAAGCTCGACGAGATTCTTCATGATCGGGTGGTAGGGCAGGATGAAGCGGTTCAGTTTGTCGCTGATTCAGTGCTCCGTGCTCGGGCAGGCATTAAGGATCCGCGCCGGCCGATCGGCTCGTTCATCTTTCTGGGTCCCACGGGCGTTGGAAAGACGGAGCTGGCAAAGACGCTGGCTGAGGTGCTCTTTGATAGTGAGCAGAACTTAATCCGTATCGACATGAGCGAGTACATGGAGAAGTTCGCGGTGTCGCGGTTGATCGGCGCTCCTCCCGGATACGTTGGATATGAGGAGGGCGGTCAGCTCACTGAGCAAGTTCGTCGCAAGCCATACAGTGTGATTTTGTTTGACGAGATCGAGAAGGCTCACCAAGATGTCTTTAACGTGCTGCTACAGATCTTGGATGATGGACGTGTTACTGATTCGCAGGGTCGCGTTGTCGACTTCAAGAATACGGTAATCATCCTCACTTCGAACATCGGATCACCGCATCTGCTTGAGGGGGTAACGACATCTGGTGAGATAAAGGAATCCGCTCGAGAGCTCGTTATGCGAGAGCTGCGCGGGCATTTTAGACCGGAGTTCCTCAATCGCATCGATGAGATCGTGCTCTTTAAGCCCTTGTCGTTGGCTGAGATCACTACGATCGTCGGGCTCCTTGTGAAGGATGTGCAGAGGCGTATCGCTGAACGGGGTGTCACTCTTGATGTCTCTCAAGGTGCTCAGGAGTTCATCGCTCGTACGGGATACGATGCCGTGTACGGAGCGCGTCCGTTAAAAAGGTTCATACAGCGTGAGCTTGAGACTAAGGTTGCTCGCGCGCTCATAGCCGATGAAATTCCTGCGGGCTCGGTCGTTAAGGTCGAGGTCAAAGGAGACAAGCTTGAGGTATCGCGTGCCAAAGGGGGTGAGGCTGAAGCGAAGGTGGTCTCGATGAAGCGCGGTAAGTAATCGCCCTGCTGGTGTGACTCGCTATCCGAATGGCGGTTGATGGGTAAGGTAAGGATACAGCAGGAAGGGTCTACGGCAAGTGGGGCGGCATCACTATCCACTCAGCTGAGTCGTTCGGACGGGGTCTCTCGTATCCCCCTAAGACAGCGAAAGCTCGTTTATTTTGATGCCGAGCTTGGTTAGCGCCGAGAACTCTATACACTGCAGGGATGGACCCAAAACCTCATTCGTCATCCCCCCGGGAGGAGCGAGCGTCCAGTGCGCCAGTTGGCGTGCCTGCTGGTCAAT
>JALRCK010000673.1 GCA_023262305.1 Deltaproteobacteria bacterium | reverse complement strand
AGGATGGAGGTTCCATATAGGTCGTTGACGAGGGTCCACCGTTGCGCTGCGAGAGCGGCATCGAACGGCTTCACATTGGTAAAGGTGAACGGATTCCCTGGCACCACTGTTGCTGGGGTTCCGGTGTCGTAGAGCGTCGGAAGGATGGGCAGTTTCCCGATCTCAAATCGCACCGGACCACCAGGCGTGCCGCGCTTATAGTACCAAAGTTTTTGCCCATCCTCCGACAAAACGAACTCAATGAACGCTCGTGCCGCATCGGCGTGAGGCGCACCAGAGATGAGCGCGATCCCATCACCCGTGATCGCCGCATAATCCTTGGGGGCTATAAACTGCACCCGCTCCGGTCCGACCTGTCGAATCACATCACCGGCGTAGGTGTCGATTGCGATACCAACTACCATCTCCCCCGATGCGACATCCTTTCCGACCTGCGAAGCATGATTGCTGATGGTGCGCGCGTTCGCCGCGATTCTGGCAAGGAGCTTCCACCCGTCAACCCATCCGAACCCCTGGAGGATAACTTCGCACATCGCATGCATACTTCCGCTCTTGCTCGGGTCTGCTATCCCGATAGCGTCGTGATAGACAGGCTTTCCGAGATCGCTCCACGATGTCGGGGTCGGAAGTCCGAGCCGATCAAGACCGATCTTGTTAACAACGATTCCGAAGATACTAAGGGCGGCGATGTACCAATCCTTATGTGGGCCATAGAGAGGAACGCCGGAGATTGACGAGGGGACCTTCTGTACCACCGAGTCAGATAGACGTGCTGGTTGGAGAACACCCGCTCGCGAGAGCTCGATAAATACGTCCGTACCTCCCCCGAATATAACATCGATCCCGATCTCTCCCGGTCGAGTCGCGTGCTGAGTCTTTAGGTATTTGACGATGTCGGATGTTCCTCCGATGTCAAACCACCTTATTTTCACCTCACGACCGGTCTGAGCTCGATAGCGGACGGCAAATCCACGCTCAAACTCCTCTTTAATTCCCTCCCAGTGGGGGCTCACGGCGACGATCTCGTCGGGCTGTGCAAACGCCAGTGAGGGATATACGAGCCACACAGCAAGAAGAGCTCCGATCACGGTCCGCTTCCTCTCTGCGCGCACCGATAACCACTCAGCTGCATAGAACGACACGAACATGATCGCCATAACGACAGCCCCCAATGCCGAAGCCAACTCGACCCCATCTGGGCGCCCCATAAGGGTGTAGATCGCCTTACTCACCGGATAGAACCGAACCTCCAGGGCCAGCAGGATACTGTCGCTTACTTCAATCATAGAGTAGGCAAAGGTGAGCACAGCACCCACAAGGATGTGTCGAGACACGAGTGGAAAAATGATTCGCCGTGCAGTGAGAATGGGACCGGCGCCGAGCACGCGGGCAGCCTCTTCAAGCGAAACGTTCGCCTCTTG
>JALRCK010000672.1 GCA_023262305.1 Deltaproteobacteria bacterium | reverse complement strand
ACAAATAAAATCCAGAGAATCGAAAGGCCTCCTCTTGGGCAACCTAAAACCCGGCCACTGAACACAGCATTTATCCTTAAAACGGCAGTTGAACCTAGTGAAGATTTGTAAAGGCCTGGATGAGAAAGACATGACAAAGAACGAGGCATATCCTTTATGGATCTGGTGAGTGATTTGGAATGGCTTTATCGCCAAGACCTTACGAAGATTCACTGGGTTCAACTGCCGTTTTAAGGTTAATTTGAACACCGAGGCAACGGTGAAAAGCTTGGCCGAAGGTGGTCTTACCTACTTGGTGCAGCAAAAAACTCCTGGCGCATTGGTGATATTGGATCAAACAAAGAGCTCCTTGATCAGGCGCCCCTGATTTACCAAAGGTACAGGCCGCCCGGTATTTGTGTGCAAGATCTGATGGGGATCGATTCCCATTTTAGTGTACAAGGATGCCGCGAAATCCTCTGGACGATACACATTATCGGCGGCGTGATAGCCTTTCACATCAGTTGCTCCTACGACCTGTCCACCTGGAATACCGGCTCCGGCCATCAGCACCGACATAGCGTGAGGCCAATGGTCGCGACCCGCGTCCTTGTTGATTTTTGGAGTACGCCCAAACTCTCCTAGCAAAACAACCATCGTCGAATCCAACATACCTCGGGCATTGAGATCCTCGATCAACGCCGAAAGTCCCTGATCTAACTTCCCCATGAACTCCCCTTTGAACGCTTTAAAGATATTTGTGTGATGATCCCATCCTCCATAGTTGATAGTTACAAAGGACACACCAACCTCAACCAAGCGACGGGCCAATAAAAACCTCTGCCCTAGATCATTGCGTCCGTAGCGGTCTCGCGTCTTATCATTTTCTTTGCTGATATCGAAGGCATTCTGAGCCTTGGGCGAGGAAACAAGAGAAAGGCCTTGTTGGTAGTATTGATCAAAACTGAGGGTTGGATCTTCTGCGAGCTTCTCGGCGTGCCGTGGCATCGAGTCAAGAGCAGTTCTCAATAGTTGGCGGGAGGTCGCTCTGCTATCCGTAAGGCCAGGAGGTAGGACAACGTCTCTTACCGCGAAATTCTTGTCATTGGGATTTCCACCAATGGCGAAGGGAGCATGTTTACCTCCAAGAAAGTTGGGGCCACCAGAACGGGTCACATCAGGAAGCGTTGTATAACTCGGCAAGCCCTCTCTGACACCACGAGTCCAAGAAACTACCGAACCGAAGGAAGGATGAAAAGTGACATAAGCCCCGCAGGCGACCGGGACCGGAGTAGGACAACCAGTCATCATATAATGATTACCCCCTCCGTGATTGGGATCACGATGAGCGATCGAGCGGATGATCGTGACCTTATCGGCTACCCCGGCGAGCTTTGGAATGGCCTCAGAAAACTTAACGCCAGGCGCTTTCGTATCGATGGC
>JALRCK010000671.1 GCA_023262305.1 Deltaproteobacteria bacterium | reverse complement strand
CGGGCATCTATGCGCCGAACGTGGATCCCACATGGTGGACTGGGGAGCGTGCCGATATTTCGTCAGGTTTGTTGGGCGATGCCAACTTGAAGCTGGTTGCAGCGCCTGGTGAAACCCTTCTCTTCGTTCGGCGAGAGGTACTACATGGGCTCAGTGAGCGAAATATCACGTTACCCGTGGATCTCCCCTGGAACGGGTTGGATACACTGCTGAGTGCTCTCTCATATGCTAAGGGGATGCCTGTGATTCGAGATTACAGCCATACTGTGGGTCGGTCCGGACGCGCTGCAGAGGATAACGGGTCAGTGCTTGCTGTGATGGATCAACTGGAGCCTTATCTTGATCAAGACCTACGGAAGGTCTTCGCAGTTATGCGGGGAGACCGGCAGGAGCTCGTTCGATATCTCACAAAGGATCCGGGGATCCCGAGGGTTTTGGGCACCCGCCAGGATTACATTTTGGGGTCGCTTGAGCTCAAACGGCTCTCCCAATTTTTTGACCTACATTCATATCCCACCTTCGTAGAAACCGGGACCTTTAAAGGAGCGGGTGTGCAGTGGGCTCGGGAGAGCGGCTTCAGCAACGTCTACTCGGTAGAGATCTCTCAGACGATATACGATGCGGCGGTGGCTCGTTTTGGGGGAGATCCAAGGGTACGGTTGAGGCTCGGAGATTCTAAGCGTGTCCTTCCAGAGATCCTCAAAGAGATTCAGGGACCAGCTCTCTTCTATCTCGATGCGCACTGTAGTGGGCGCTTCGAGGGGATCGATACCGGGGGTGCCCCTGAGGGCCTCCCTCTGCAAGCAGAGAGCCTTACGTTGATGGAGTATCGGGATATCGATCAATGTCTGATAGTTATCGATGATGAACGATTGATGGTTGATCCCCCAGACTCGTGCGGTAATTTCGGAAGCGGTATCAGGGAGTGGTTGTTGGACACTTGGTGCGGCAGTCTCGGTTTTCACGCGACCTACCTGGATGATTCTCTTATTTTCCAAAAGCCCTAGAGAGTCTCTCTCTACCTACCTATCCGGGTGTTGGGAGGATAGTTCGTCAGGAAAGTGATGTTTCGGCCGAGTTTGGCGGCGGTGTTATTTGCTGACGCGTAGTAGCATTCACTTGACCGCAAAGGAGACAAAGTATGCAAAGGGGTTGCAGGGAAAGCTTTTCGTTTTTCTGAATGCAGGTGGTGGTGACCATATCCGGGACTACCTCGGCCCCTTAACGTAGATGGCTTCTCCCCAGGTGTCCCCGCTCCACTCAATCGCCACCCTTCGAAATCCGAACGGCGACAAAAACGCTTCGAGAGCCTCAACCATAACGCACCCCTCATAGAGTTCGGCACGGTTTATCTCTGACAGGATGCCGTCGATGCGGTGAAGGATGGCCATGCTTCCCTTGAGAACCTCAAGCTCATACCCCT
>JALRCK010000670.1 GCA_023262305.1 Deltaproteobacteria bacterium | reverse complement strand
GTAAGAAGGGTTCATCCATGTTTGAATTTCGTGGATGTTATCCATCGTGGAGGGGTCGTCGGGCGATTGGAGGGACCGCGTACCCGCGGTCCGGAACCCGCGACCGAGATATCGAAACGGGAACCGGTGGCGGTCCCATTTGTCACATTGAACATACCCGGACCGCGAGTACGCGGTCCCTCCATGTTTGAATTCCGTAAGAAGGGTTCATCCATGTTTGAATTTCGCAATCACTTCGCAACCTTTTGCATCATCTTCCGATTCTTCGACATGAATAAATCCTGCTCAAACCCCCTGGCGGCTCCGGAGAGGAGAACCCCATGTAGGTGGGCCTTCTCACTGAAGCCAAATTCGACGATGATCTTTCTAACCGTTTGTACGCGTCATCGCATCCCGGTTTTGGCTCAGGACCCGGTACATGACCAGCTCCGGCGACTATGGAGCGATCCTACTCATTGGCGTGTCGGCCGATACGTTATCATGCCCGATCATTGCCATCTCCTCGTGACGGTCGGAGGCTCCTGTAAGGTGCCGCTTCCGCGGTGGATCTCTTGGTGGAAAAGGGATGTTGCGATGAAGATCAAGAGCGTGGCTTGGCACAAGAATTTTTGGGATCATGTGGTGAGAAGTGAGGAAGCGTTTGTCGAGTTTGAAAACTATATGCGGCTGAATCCGGTCAGGAGACAGCTGGCATGCGGAGAAGATGAGTGGCGCTATCAGGGCGAGGTGTATCGTTTAAGGTGGTGATTCCCTCATAGCGCGCACTACTGCGTCAGCTTTACCGCCGTCGTGTAACTGCTCACCCGACCTTTGCTGCTTTTAAGCCACACTGTGAACTGGAGGATGTCTGGAAGATTTGCAGATTTCTGACCGGTCCAATCGGATGACCAATCCCCAGATCGTTTATCAAAGAACTTAAATTCAAGGTTCGTGAGGCTCGTTGTGATGGGGAACCTGATAGCGTCTTTGCACGCTACATCAAAGGGCGGGCGATTGGGGATCTCCTCTCGAACGAGGAGGAGCCCAGCCTCTTTGTCCCCTTTTTTGTCCGGGTCGGGGGCTACGCTGTATTTTATCTGCACGGCACCTGAGTGGCTGTTTCCGTTGTGGACGTACTGCCCGGCATCCTTAGCGGAGAAGGTGATGCTGGGACCTTCAGATCCCTGCCCACCATTTTGACCGATTAACACTGCATTCTGCCGCTGTGCTGTTGGGTTGTCACACGGCGGAGGGAGTCGGTGATCCTTTCCAGCGAGTTGCAATTCGCGAGTCAACCGCCCTAAGACAGAGTTCGCCACGAACACCATCTGTCTCTGATCGTCGATTTCAGACTTCGTCTCAACCATATTGGTGATCATGTTGTAGTTAACAACCACTATGACCGAGAGGATCGCAATGGCGAGGATAATCTCTATGAGAGTGA
>JALRCK010000066.1 GCA_023262305.1 Deltaproteobacteria bacterium | reverse complement strand
GAAGAGCTCCATGATACGAGTGGAGAGCGCGCCGCTCTTTGTCTCAAGCTTGAGACGCTCGTCGGGATAGAGAGCCGTGAGATTGTCCCAGTGGATCTTGGTCTTCAAGACCTCGGGAGGATCGAAGTTCACCGAGTTGACCTTGAGGAGCGCGAAGTAACGCTCCCCCTCTTTCTCGCGAGGAGAGCGGATCTGACCCTCAATCGTGTCACCAGTCTTCAATCCGAAACGACGGATCTGAGCGGGCGAGACGTACACATCGTCGGGACCTGGAAGGTAGTTATAATCTGGAGAGCGCAAGAACCCGAATCCATCGGGAAGGCACTCAAGTACGCCACTCGCGTAGATGCTGCCATTTGCGTCGGCTTGTGCCGCCAAGATAGCGAAGATCAACTCTTGGCGCCGCATGTTGTTTGCGCCTTCGATGTCGAATTCGGCGGCCAACTTCATCAGCTCTTCGGTCTTCTGGCGTTTCAGTTCATTGAGGTTCATGATGTAACACTCGTTATTTTTTTACACATACTCGGTAACTACCTCGCCTCTTAATTTCTCCGCTTACACACCACCACATCACCGCCGCCCTGATCAGTTTTCGAACGGGGCTACAGTACGATTTAGTTTATTGAAGAGACGAAAGAGATACGCTGATATCCGAAAATGTTGATTGCGATTAAGTATCACTCGAACAGTCTTGGTCGTGGTGCCCTCCCCTCGGACCATCCCTGGCTCGGCACACACATGAGGGCCGACTCTTTACAGGAATGGAAAGCAAAAGAGGAAATGAGCGCTACGCTTGCTGATACGAAGGATACTGTAAGAAGCGTTTGGAAGCCGCTTAGCGGGGCTTCTTGAAGATGTTTCCTACCAGGGTCTCGGCGATGCGTCAAGTACCCAACCGACGCTCCTCGATAGTCTTAGCGGCAACAGCCCGAAGGTAAGTAGGCTCCAGCACTGCTATTTCCTGAAGGCAAAAGCCTCTTTCTCCATCAACAAGGAGAGATACGAGACCCTTCGCACCATCAGGTTCATGGGAAAGACTCAGACCGGGTACAGCAAAATCCCTTTGGGGGGTTATCCAAACCGTTCCCTCAACGCTCCACGGAGCGCTCAAGCACTCTGATATCGGAACTATACAAGGTGAGATCTCCTCCTGAACCGGAAAACCCCTGCAGTAGGCCCCAGCAAAGACCTCGTCCCTTCGGGCATCTGCTACTACCACGACCCTTTCTTTGGAGTCCTCTCTAGCGAGCGCGGCAGCGGCGATAGCAGCGAAGGAGGAGCACCCAACAAGGGGAACCCTGAGCGACCAGGCCAACCCCTTCGCAAAGCTCATACCGATCCTGAGACCGGTAAAAGAACCTGGTCCAACTCCGATCCGAACCTCTTGAATCGCCGAAGAAGCAACTCCCGACGCATCGCACACCCGCTCAAGCATTCGAGGGAGCTGCTCAAAGTGATCTCCCGAACCGGGAGACGAGAGAGAGGAAACTACCCCAGAGGATAATCGTAGAGCGACGCTACAAAACGAGCCACTCGTATCAATCGCAACTACGTTACGCGGTAGAGAGCTCATGGAGGTCTAAAACCAAGACGGAGGAATGAGCCGCCGAATGTCGTTTCCGATAGCGAACACCATGAGCAAGAGAAGGAGGGTCATGCCAACCTTCATCGCGTACTCTTGGAAGCGCATGCTCAAGGGTTTCCCCCTCAACAGCTCACAGGTAAACAGGACGAGATGTCCTCCGTCCAGCACGGGGATCGGGAGGAGGTTCATGACGCCGAGCGTCACATTTAAAAAGATCATCATCGAGATGATAGCGAGCCACCCTTCGTTGGCGCTCGCGGCGGTCTGCTTGATTATCTCAATCGGACCGCCGATCGCTTTCTGCGGATTTATCAGCCCGGTCAGAAGCCCTTTGAGAACCCGCAACGTCTGCAGTGAGAGTCCAACTACCTGCTGGAAACCGGCGTCTGCGGCTGTGGCAAACCCAACATCCTCGTACTCAAACTTAAAAGCTGGGGCGATTCCGATTCGATAGGTAGGCTTCTCGCTCGCTGTCCCCTCAAGTGCATCAAGCTCCGGATTGCCGGCTTGAGGATTGATCGTCAACTCGATCCTGTCGGCTGCAGCCTGGGCACCCTCTGCCTCCGTCTTTCGTCGCTCCACCGAGATGACAAGCGGCTTACCCTGAGAGCCCCGGACGAGCTCTATCAGTTCATCGTAGCTTTCGATCATCTCCCCGTTCACTGAAACGATCCGATCGCCCACTTTCATTCCGGCAGTTTCCGCCGGCATGCCCTGAGAGACTCCGCTGACCGTAACAGGACCGTCGATAATCTTCGGAATGCCGGTCGTGTAGTACATCCCAGTGGCCAGGAGGAATGCGAAGATGAAGTTAAAGAGCGGACCAGCGAGAACGATCGCGCACCGAGGACCATAAGGCTTCTTGAGGAACCACCGCGATGAGTCCCTGACCATCTTCTCCTGAAGTGGGGTCAATCGCTCTTGCGAGCCCTCGATAGGCGAAGCCCCTGAGGCAGCCTGCTCAGCTATCTCTGCATCGCTCTTTCCCTCTCCGTGCACCAGGGTGGGATCATCACCCGCCATCCGCACAAAGCCTCCCAGTGGCACGGCACGGATCGTGTAAGTGGTCTCACCGAACTGGAACCGGGTTAGCACTCGACCGAAACCGAGGGCAAACTCAAGCACCCCTACCCCAAAAAACTTTGCGACAAGAAAGTGACCAAGCTCGTGAACAAAGACGAGGATGCCGAGGACGATGATCGCTGAAATAATTCCCATACCCTCTATAGTCGACTACCTGAAGCGTGTTGTCGAGCCCACACCGACACCTCATCGGTGAGCGCAAAGAGCTCCTCAAGACTCTGGTATGCTCGCCCGCCGTAGAGGTCAAGCGCTTCTCCGATCAATGAATGAATAGACTCAAAACCTATAATCTTATTCAAAAAGAGCTCAACCCCGACCTCATTTGCGGCGTTCATAACGGCGCACGCCCCGTTGGCCCCCTGCAGACAGGCCCTTGCGCGCGCTAAGCCGGGGAACTTCTCGTTATCCACCGGAAGGAAGGTCAGCTCGGTAACCTTAGAGAAATCAAGCCGTTCCATGACCCCTTTGGCTCTGTCATTCGGATAGGTTAGTGCGTATGCAATCGGTCCCTTCATGTCGGGGAGAGAGAGCTGCGCTAAAACACTCCCATCGACGAGGCGGATCATGGAGTGGATGATGCTCTGGGGGTGTATGATGACCTCAATGGCCTTCGGCTGCACATCAAAGAGCCACCGAGCCTCGATAACCTCAAGCGCTTTATTCATCATGGTGGCAGAGTCGATCGTGATCTTGGCTCCCATGTTCCACTTCGGATGCTTAAGGGCTCGCTCCGGTGTAATCGTCGAGAACTCCGAGATCGGCGTATGCAAGAACGGCCCGCCAGAGGCGGTCAGGATAACTGACTCAAGATCACTGTCCTTGGTTCCCTGCAGCGCTTGAAAGATGGCGGAGTGCTCACTATCAACCGGAATTATCCCCACCCCGTTCGCTTCAGCGAGATCCATGACGAGTTCTCCTGCCACAACGAGGGACTCCTTGTTAGCGAGGGCTACGTCCTTTCCAGACTCAATTGCGGCGAGCACTCCGTTTAGCCCTGCCATCCCAACAACGGCGGCAACCACTACTTCAGCCTTGCTCTCGCGGATAACATCGAGGATCGCGTCCTCACCACACACCAGCTCGGTATCGTTCCAACGGGCGCTCGTCGACGATACGCCCAGCCCCTTGCAGAGCTTTTCAAACCCAGCTGAATCGCTCACGGCAGCAACGCGCGGCCGGACCTTTCGAACCTGCTCAGCGAGGATGTCCCCTCGCTTGCCGGCAACGAGACAATCGACCTCGAACCTACCGGGATTGGCAGCGACAACTTCGAGGGCAGAGGTGCCGATCGAACCAGTGGAGCCAACGATCGCTATCCGGCGGCCACCCATCTTAGAGAGCTCCCAACAAGAGGAGCGTGAGCACGACCGCAGGTGCAGCACCGATCATTCCATCGAACCGGTCGAGCACTCCTCCGTGCCCAGGGAAGAAGGCCCCTGTGTCCTTCACACCACGCAAACGCTTCAGGTATGACTTTGAGAGATCTGCAGCCTGAGCCGAAACAACCACCACGAAGGCAACAAACGCAAATCCTAAAGAGCTCAAAAAGCAGCCTAAGATTGCGTGACCGAGGAACACACCTGCAGTGATACCGATCACATATCCAGCGATACTCCCCTCAACGGTTTTGTTCGGGCTCAATGCCGGAGCCATCTTGTGCTTGCCGAGATATTTGCCCGCGAAATAGGCACCAGCATCGTTGAGCGCTACAACACCAACGAGCCACCAAAAGAGGTGGATACCATAAGGTAGTGCGCTGATCACAACGAGCTGAGGCGCACACACACCAACCAAGATAAAGGCGGGAGCGTAGCTCTCCGCATGACGAGCACCATCCTCTAGCCGCCTTCGGCCCGCGACGACCTGCAGGATCATGAGAAGTTGAGCGCCAGCCACTATGGAAACGAGGAGCGTCTTCCAATCAAGGGATCCCCACACCACCCCCTGAACGCCAACAGCAGTTGCTACAACCGCAGGCAAACCGATCGCCACGAAGTGGAGCGCCCCCCACCCCTTTCGGTATGAGAGCGTAGCCTCGTCTCGAGCAAAGAGCCTTACGACCTCGAATGCTGACAGCACGGCTACACCCCCTGCGAAGGTGACGGCAAGTATCCTTCCGTTTGGAATCGCAAGCGCGAGGATCGTAAGCGCCACTGCTACGCCGAGCACGATGACGGCAGTGAGAAGACGGTCCTTAAGGGACCCAGTGTGGTCGAAGGTAAACGCCGACAAAAATGGATTACTTGCCGTCGATCTGTTCTTGAGTTCGTCCGAACCTGCGATTGCGTCCTGCGAAGACATGGAGACACCTATGAAACTCATCAGTCGTAAAATCAGGCCATAACACGGAGGTCACAACGATCTCCGCATAGGCCAACTGCCACAACAAGAAGTTCGAGATTCGGGTCTCATCACTCGTGCGAATGAGAAGGTCTGGATCCGGAACATCAGGGAGGTAGAGTGAGCTGGAAACCATCTCCTCAGTTATCGACTCAGGGTCAACCTCACCCGCTTTGATAGCACGACCGATCTTTTTCATCGCCTGAACTACCTCATCCCGCCCGCCGTATGAGACCGCGAGAATAAGGTCCATGCCATCGAGGTGCTTAGTCTTCTCCTCATTTCGCTTCAAGAGATCTCGCACACCCTCGGGTAATCGATCGATGTCACCCATAGCCCTGAGCCGCACACCATTCTTGAGGAGCACATCTAATTCGGACTCGAGGTGGCGCACAAAGAGCTGCATGAGCCCGCCCACTTCATCGCTCGGCCGCCGCCAGTTTTCAGTTGAAAAGGCAAAAAGGGTGAGATAGCGAACTCCGAGGCGACGAGCCTCCTCTACGGTTGAGCGAACGCTCTTGGCGCCGTTGCGGTGCCCCTCAACGCGAGGGAGAAAGCGCTTTTTAGCCCACCGTCCGTTCCCGTCCATGATGATAGCAACGTGCTTAGGGATCACGGTGAGCGCTGGACGCCCCTCGCTTCCCACTTTCACTTTCACAGCTACCGTCTCGCTCTCCATGGTCACACCTGAACGAAAGAGGCGATCACACCTCCAACAACTCCTTCTCTTTGGCGTTAGCCGCGGCGTCAACGTCAGCGATCACCTTGTCGAGAATCTTCTGGATCTCATCCTGCGCTCGGCGGGAATCATCCTCGGAGATCTCCTTATTTTTGACCTTCTTCTTTACGTTCTCGACCTCATCGCGCCGGAGGTTGCGGAGCGACACCTTAGTCTCCTCCGACATCTTTCCAACCTTCTTGATAAGGTCCTTTCTACGCTCTTCGTTAAGGGCTGGAATGACCACTCGAATGAGGCTTCCTTCGCGAGATGGATTGAGCCCCAACTCAGATTGTTGAATGGCCTTCTCAATCGCCTCAACCGCCGAGGCGTCATACACCTGAATGGTCAGCATTCGCGGCTCTGGCGCAGAGATCATTCCAAGCTGCTGCAGCGGACACCGCGAGCCGTAGTAATCTACCTGAACGCTCTCAAGGAGCTGCGGAGTAGCGCGGCCGGATCGAAGCCGACCGAGCTCTTTCTTGAAGTGATCGAGACCCTTTGCGCAGTTAGCTTTGTACGCTTCAAATTGTCCACTCATACGTTTCCTCTTGATGTAGTAAGTGACCTACCCTTCAACGAGAGTCCCCACCGAATCGCCACACACGATCCGCTTGAGGTTGCCCTCGACTCCCACGTTAAACACCACGATCGGAAGATTGTTCTCCATGCACAGCGAGATAGCTGCTGCATCCATCACCTTCAGACCCTTTTGGAGCACGTCCATGAAGGTGATCTTGCCAAATGGTTTGGCGTTTGGATTCTTTTTAGGATCAGAGTCGTAGACCGCGTCCACCTTGGTACCCTTGAGGAGGATCTCAGCGCCTACCTCCATAGCACGAAGACTTGCGGCTGTGTCAGTTGTAAAGAATGGATTGCCTGTTCCACAGGCGAAGATCACAACACGCCCCTTTTCGAGGTGCCGTGTGGCGCGCCGCTTAATGTACGGCTCTGAGATCTCCTTCATCTCGATAGCTGAGAGAACTCGAGTGTGAACACCGTCTGCCTCAAGCCGGTCCTGCAACGCAAGGGCATTGATTGCCGTCGCAAGCATTCCCATGTAGTCGCCCGTAACCCGGTCGAGACCTTGAGAGCCAGCCTGTACGCCACGGAAGATGTTGCCGCCTCCGATAACCACACCAACCTCTACTCCGAGCTTGGTGACCTCATGAATCTGGCTCACGAGCGCGTTGATGATTGAGGACTCAATACCACTCCCCTTCTCTCCACCCAGAATCTCGCCGCTTAGCTTGAGAAGGATCCTCTTGTACTTAACTTGGGTCATGAGCTCTCCGCGATTTCATCGCCCCGTGACAATTAGGGCGAACCTTTTGCAAAACACGAGTGACTGAAGCTACCGGCGCGCCCCGTCACTCGAGAGGAGCACGCCGGTTTGTTCGAGCTACTTAACCATAGCGGCAACATCAGCCGCGAGGTTTCCAGCAACCTTCTCAACACCCTCACCAACCTCAAGGCGGCTAAAGCGTCGGACAGTTACCTTCTCACCACATCGCATGCTCATGTCGTCAACCAGGGCCTTGATGGTCTTCGACTCGGTCTCGTCCTTGATGTAGATCTGCTTCAAGAGCACAACACTCTCAAGGAACTTCTCAATCTTACCTGGAAGGATCTTGTCGGCCTTCTTCTTCTGCTCATCAGTGAGTTGCTCCATGAGGATCTCCTTCTCCTTCTCAAGGATCTGCTCAGGAACGTCCTCTACCGAGAGGTACCGAGGCTTCATGGCCGCAACGTGCATTGCAAGGTCCCGAGCCAACTGACGGAACTCCTCTCCACGACCTACGAAATCTGTCTCGCAGTTGAGCTCAACAACGGAAACGACTTGGTCACCTGGGTGAATGTAAACACCGAGAGTTCCCTCAGCAGCGGTCTTGCCGGCACGCTTCTCGATATCCTTCAGACCCTTCTTGCGAAGGATCTCGATAGCCTTGTCGATCGAACCTTCAGCCTCGTTCAAGGCTCCCTTACAATCCATCATTCCAGCTCCGGTCATCTCGCGAAGCTTCTTGATCATGTCACTCGTAATTGCAGACATATCTTCTCCTCTGTTCGTGTACAATTATATCTTTTGTGCGCCGATATGGCGCGATTCTAACGCGGTGGCGCGCTCTACTACTCCGCCTCGGCGAAGGAAGGTCGCGCGCCATCCGGCTTGTAGAGTTAGGCTACGGCTGCCCCACCCTCAGTCACACCACCAACCAAAGTCGCCTCTGGTCGCTTGGTGCTCTCACCGCCGCCATTCTGAGACTCACCTGGAACGCGAGCCTTGTAGATGGCACGCCCCTCAAGAACCGCGTCAGCAGCGGCCGAGAGGAACAGCTTCAAGGTGCGAGCAGCGTCATCGTTCGATGGGATCGGGAAGTTTACGGCTCCTGGATCAGCGTTCGTGTCAACCAACGCGATCACTGGGATGTGGAGACGGTTAGCTTCAGCTATCGCGATCTGCTCCTTCACCACGTCAACCAGGAAGATAACATCCGGAACCTTCTTCATGTTGCGGATTCCGCCGAGGTTAGCCTCAAGCTTTTCAACCTGACGGCTCATGTCGAGACGCTCCTTCTTAGTGATGCGGATCTTGCTGCCCTCTTGAGCGGCTTCTGCAAGAAGGTTCTCCATCTTACGCATGCGCTCAATGGAGTTCTTGATAGTTTGGAAATTGCTCAAGCAACCACCGAGCCATCGAGAAGCGACGTAGAAAGCTCCACAACGAGAAGCCTCTTCCTTTACGATATCTTTTGCTTGCAGCTTCGTTGCGACGAAGAGAACTGACCCACCGAGAGCGACTCGGTCAACGATGTACTTGCGAGCGACTTCCCACTTCTTGAGGGTCAGGTCGAGGTTGATGATGTGAACACCATTGCGGGCGCCGTAAATGTACGGAAGCATCTTTGGGTTCCAGCGCTGAGTCTGGTGCCCGTAGTGAGCGCCTGCATCCATGAGGCTCTTGATCGTTACGGGAGTGCCTGGCTCGATAGCCGCAGGCGTAGCTGTATTTTTCGTAGACATTACTATCCTTTTGTTGTCTTAGTTTGACCTCCCCGCCCGATAGACCAACCTCAGAGAGAATCCGATTGTCGGAATCCCTCACAAGCTCAGCACTAAGACCGATGCGGGTGCGATAAGTTAGCGGAAGGGTATAGCATCTTTAGGGTTATAGTGCCAACCATCCACCCCCGAAAAACCCCTCACCCGCATGCGACTAAGGGTTCCAAATCTGGTAAAATCTGGCGTTTTTGCGGCTTTCTGAGCCTCTTCGACGGGCTCTCAACACCAAAAACAGGACGTTTCACCAGCATTATTAGGTAGTTATATGCAAAAGCTGATTCACCTTGTTATGGACTATGCCCCGGGAGATCTCGCGTGCGCTGAGGTGGTTTCTGCCCTCGCCGCTCA
>JALRCK010000669.1 GCA_023262305.1 Deltaproteobacteria bacterium | reverse complement strand
ATGCAACGGTGGGCGGAGCCTGTTGCGACCACTATTCATGCGGTAAGGCGGGATGGGAGAGACCTCAGTCATGGGATGCCCGCAAGGCCGGCGTTGATGTTGTGCGCTCACTTAGCGGAGAGACCTTTAAGTTGTCCAGCTCCCCGATGCAGTCAACGCCCCGACCGGGCTGGATAATCGTGCTTACGGGGGGCTCTGAGCAGGAGGGCTTTAGCTGGACGCTCTATGGGATCTCCAGGCAGCATTAACGAGGGCGCCGCCAGAAATTAGTATCTGCCGCGCGGTCAAGCCTTTTCTTCCGTTATCACAACTCCTTCATCTTGTACCAAATTCGTAACCTTTTTCGGGGGGTGTCAAATATTTGAACATCACTCCGACGTCGCTTGCATCTGAAAGGATAGGTGAAAGTTGCAGGTCTGAAACTTTTTGTTTCGAACCAGCTTTTAGCGTGAGGTATACTGGGACAACACAGGTTGAAGTTCCAGGTTTTTGGAGTGAGTTATGGATAACCGAAACGAGCAGACGATCAAGGAAGAGACCGCAACCATTACAACAACTCTTGGTGAGTTGGTTGAAGCAGTAACGGATATAGCCCTTCAGGCTGGGAAAACAGAGGCAGAAGGGTACGCTCTCGCCTCATTGACCATCGAGAAGCTCCTTCGTGATAAGCGTCGTCGCGAGTTAATGGAGGCCTAAAAACTAGATATCTCCATGAAAACGGGCCCCCGTATCGGCTTCTCCACAGGCCGGCACGGGGGCTTTTTACTGGTCTCAAATAATCCCGCCCCGCAGTGGCTTATCCCCCTAATGTGTCGTAAAAAGAGGGGCTATGGCTACAACCACAAAATCACCCGTAATCGCAATTGTTGGCGCAACAGGTCTTGTAGGAAACGAGATGTTGGTCGTGCTTGAGGAACGCAAGCTTCCGATCGCTGAGGTCCGTCTCTTTGCATCGCAGGACTCAGTTGGAGAGGTATACAAATTTCGTGAGGATGAGGTGAGCGTCAAGCTCTTGGAGGAGGATTCCTTTGAGGGGGTTGATATCGCGCTCTTCGCAACATCGGCAGATCTCTCGGCGAAATTCGTTCCGCTTGCGATCAAGGCGGGCGCCGTTGCTATCGATAACTCTAGCCACTTCCGAATGAGTTCCGATGTGCCCCTGGTTGTGCCGGAGGTAAACTTCGAGGCAGCTCGGGGAAAGAAGATCATCGCTAACCCGAATTGCTCGACGATTCAGCTGGTCCCCGTCCTGCAAGCGATTCATAAGATCGCAGGTCTCAAGCATGTGGTGGTCTCAACGTATCAGTCCGTTTCGGGTGCCGGAAAGGCAGCCCTGGATGAACTCTGGTCGCAGAGCATCGCTGTATTTAATCAATCCGAGATGACCCACGAGGCGTTTCAGCATCAGATCGCATTTAACTGCATCCCGCAGATC
>JALRCK010000668.1 GCA_023262305.1 Deltaproteobacteria bacterium | reverse complement strand
CCCGAGAGGAACGCACCCTACAGTTCTACATCGGCGAATCGCCAAACGTGGAGGCGATGAGAAATGACACCGCTCGCTTCCGCAGCGTAGCGACCCATCGTGCCGAGCTTCACGCTGTTGAGGCGATGTGGAGAGATCTCCTCTCCACCGTCCACGTCAAAACGCCCCATGACTCTTTCAATATCATGATGAATAGCTGGCTGCTCTATCAGACGCTCTCCTGCCGTATCCTCGGACGTTCGGCGTTCTATCAGAGTGGTGGAGCCTTGGGCTTCCGCGACCAACTTCAGGACTCGCTGGCGCTCCTGCCGAGTAGGCCAGAGATGGTGAGGTCGCAAATCCTCCTCCACGCAGCGCACCAATTCCTTGAGGGCGATGTGCAGCATTGGTGGCACCCACCGCTCGGTCGTGGAGTTCGCACCCGGATCTCTGACGACCTCTTGTGGCTCCCCTATGCCGTCAGCCGCTACATCGAGACGACCGGAGATTACTCGATCCTTAACACCACCGTGCCCTTCCTGCGGGGAGCCCCCCTCGCGGAGGGACAGATGGAAACTTACTTCATCCCAGAGCTTAACGGCGGTGAGGGCACGATCCTCGATCACTGCCTGCGAACCTTGAAGATAACCGAGGCGGTTGGCGAGCACGGGCTTCCACTGATCGGGTGTGGTGACTGGAACGATGGAATGAACGAAGTCGGCCGACACGGCAAAGGCGAGAGCGTGTGGCTCGGCTGGTTCCAGATCGAAGTAGTGCGACGCTTTGCCCCCATCTTAGAGGCTCAAGGCGATCATCAAACAGCGAGCGAGTTGCGCGAACGCGCTGAGCGCTTGCGCGCCGCTGTCGAACAGCACGGGTGGGACGGAGCATGGTATCGCCGCGCCTTCTACGACGACGGCTCTCCGCTTGGAAGCGCGACCAACGATGAGTGCAAGATTGATTCTCTCGCTCAGTCGTGGTCGATCATCAGCGGCGCCGCCCCAGCGGAGCGAGCGCACCAAGCGATGGCATCAGCGGAGCATCACCTTGTGGACCGGGAAGGACAGCTGATCAAACTCCTCACGCCCGCTTTCAACAAGTGCGAGAAGAACCCAGGCTACATCAAGGGATATCCGCCGGGAGTGCGTGAGAATGGAGGGCAATACACCCACGCGAGCGCGTGGTTCATCATCGCTAACGCGATGATGGGTCGTGGCGCTCAAGCGCTCGATCTCTTTGAGTTGATCAATCCCGTAAATATCACAGCGGACCCCAAAGGCGTTGCGACCTACCAAGCGGAGCCGTACGTCATGTGCGGAGACGTCTACTCGGAAGGAGCGCTGCGCGGGCGCGCTGGATGGAGTTGGTACACCGGATCGTCTGGGTGGCTCTACCAGGCTGGGCTTGAGCACATCATGGGACTTCATGTGCATCCGAACCACTTCGAGGTTCACCCGTG
>JALRCK010000667.1 GCA_023262305.1 Deltaproteobacteria bacterium | reverse complement strand
CTTCGGTTCATGGCCCCTTGATATTGCCCAGTGAAGTCGGGGGTGGAGTTTCCGTCGGAGCTGTTACTCCCTCCGCCCCCTCCGCCACACGAGGTCAACAAAATAAGGGCGCTCACGGCTAAAAATCGCAACGGGGTTTTCATATCTCATCCTTGCAAAGGGTTCGGTCAGGGTCCGAAAAAAGGACTCCTCGTGTAGTCGGGACCACTTAGATGGAGAATAGAGGCTAGAAAATGCGGAAGCTAGTACGTGTGTCAACGGATGGGTCATGCTTGGAGGCTCTCTTCTATCTGAAGGGGGCATTAACAAGCGCCTCAAGCGTGCCTCAATCGCCCCCTATTCACCCGCCTTTTTATCGAGATGCAGTAGCATATCCGCCAAATACCCCCGGCAGGGGCGCTTGCTATTTCACGATAAACCCCTTCTTGCCGCTAATCTTCGTGACAACACCGCCCAGAGCGATACGATAGGTAACGGTCCAATTACCCTTTTTCAGAGTGGCGACATAAGGGTTGCTCTTGGTCGTCACCTTTTTCGGTCTGGATCCCTTTAGAGTCAGCTCCACGTTGTAGGTTGCACCCGGCACCTTTTGAAAAGCTATCTTTGCTTGGGTTTTCTTGAGAGAGACAACGGGCGCAGTTGGTACGGTCGAAGCTGTTGGATCGAAACAGTCGGGGCGTCCGTTTTTGTTTCGGTCAGCACTCGAGACTCCGCAGCCGCATTGGCCAGGGTCTAGCTGATTAGCGTGGCTTGGACAGTTATCGACTAGCGCTGAACAGCCCGTGTCGGCGGGGCTCAAGCCGGAGCAGTAGCCCGCCTGGGGAAGTTCAACCGCCCGCAGCGCCCTCTCCACCTGAAGAAAATCCTCCAAGGAGTAGAGCTCAAGCGCAGCTGTACGGATTGCTAGGTATGCGTCGTAGAATTTAGACGAGGGAGACAAGTATCGGGTCAGCGCTCGATACATAATTTGCTCCATTTTGGCTTCGCCAATTCCGGCGATGGAGCAACCGTTAAAGGTGCCGCCAGCGGCGATGAGGTAGGCTGCGTGATTGAGCACTCCCGAATTGGAGTGAACTCCGCCAGCATCACCGGTACCACACTGATAAAGAGGACTGTGGAAACGGTCCGGATGCCCTCCATTTGAATAAAGTCCATTATGCGGGTTAAAGAACTGCGCAGTCGGATCAATCATGCTTCGCAGGGTGCCCATAACAGAAGATGCCCCGAGCAACCAATCGTGAGAACCACGCGCAAATCGCTCTACAGCCTCTCCAAAGATGTCAGCGAAGCTTTCATTGAGAGCCCCGCTCTGTCCCTGATAAATCAGATCTGCAGTGTAGTGGATTAGTCCGTGAGTAAGCTCATGACCCACAGTATCCACGAGCATTAGACCGGTACAGAACTCCAAACGCGAAAGCATCGGATTGAATAGAGCGTTAGGGCAAC
>JALRCK010000666.1 GCA_023262305.1 Deltaproteobacteria bacterium | reverse complement strand
ATAACAGCGGCGATCGCTGTGTCAGGATGTACGAAACCCAAGCAAACAACCGCGGTAAGTGCAGCTGCAGGTGGAGCTATCGGCGCCGGACTTGGAGCTATCGTTGGAAATCAAACCGGCAATGCTGGTAGTGGCGTTGCAATAGGCGCTGTCGCGGGAGCAGCAACCGGAGCCCTCATCGGAAACGCACTGCAAGCGCAACAAGAGAAGCTCGACTCACAAAAAGAATCGATTCAACGACAGGAACAGACGATTCGGGCCCAGCGCTCCGAGCTTGAGGAGTTGCGCCGAATGGAATCTGATACTGGAGGCTACTCGGCAACGAGAACTCAATCCGTGAACGCCTATCTCGTTGAGCAAAAACGATTGCAACTGCAGAGGAGAGGTCCTTCACCGAAGGGAGAGACTATCGCCGCCTACTCGCCGCCCCCTCTCGCATCACGCACCTCTGAGCCACTGGCTCGCTACAACACCAAGGCTCCGGCAGAAACGCGCGTAGCTCCAGCACCTGCGGCTCCAGCGAGCGCTCCGATTGAAGTAGCTCCGCCCAAAAAGGCCCCAGCCACCTCTCACATCGCTAAGGGCATCCAGGAGAAGGATCTAGCAAGTGCCGCAGCAACTCAGGCAGAGCAAGTCGAAGCTCCCGCCGTCGAGGCACCAAAGTCCGCTCCGGCGAAGGTTGCTCAAACGACAACCACCTCCGAGGGATGCACGCAATCAAAAGAGGCTCTAGAGGCGGCCGCGAATACATCTGAAAACTCGGACAAGCTCCTGCATCTCCGCAAAGCGTTAAGGCTTTGCCCTAACAGCGCTGAAACCCACTATGAGATGGGGCAAACGTACCTCGCAATGGACCGAGCCGCTGATGCGAGCTACGAGTTCAAGCAGGCGCTCTCTATTAACCCCAAGTACACAGCTGCCCAGGAGAGCCTCAAAGAGCTCGACCAAGGGAAAGCTCACTATTAGTCAAAGAGCTAGCTGAAAAAGTCGTCAGCTCGCCACAGCCTCGTTGTGGAACACCTTAATTGGCGCCTGAGTGCCGTTCACAACATCTGGAGTGATGATCACTTCCTTGATGCTGGTGTTGCTTGGGATGTCGTACATCACATCAAGCATGCAGCTCTCGATGATTGAACGAAGTCCGCGAGCGCCGGTCTTCTTCTCAAGGGCTTTGAGAGCGATCGCTCCAAGAGCCTCTTCGGTGAAGGTAAGATCCACACCCTCCATCGAGAGAAGCGTTTGATACTGCTTAACCAACGCGTTCTTTGGCCGAGTAAGGATCTCAACAAGGGAAGCCTGGTTGAGAGGATCGAGACACGAAACCACCGGCAAACGCCCAACGAACTCGGGGATCATTCCGAACTTGAGGAGATCCTCCGTCTCAAGGTGCATGAGCGGGTTATCCGAGCGCTCTGCTATCGGCAAGATATTGTTGCCGAAACCAAGGC
>JALRCK010000665.1 GCA_023262305.1 Deltaproteobacteria bacterium | reverse complement strand
AGGGGGGACTCGTGGATCAAAAGTGTGTCGCCGTTCCAGCACGGACGGCTGATTACACCTTTGCCAGCATACCTCCGGGAGCGCAGATCACCTACATCGACGAAGAGAAGGAGGTGCTCGCGCCATATGCTGCTAAGCCAATAGTAGGATCTCGGCAGACTATCAGCGCAGGTTTGATTTCAAATGGGCGATCGTTCAGTCGTTGGGCTGACGGTTCGCCCAATCCAGTCCGTCAGTTCTTGGTCGGTCCGCAGAGCGCCTCCTTAACGGCTCTCTACGTCAACGTGCCGCCCAAGGCTCGGGTTGGTCTTGTGCGCACTCGGATGGTTAAAGGACGAACCGTGACCCTTGATGCCAGCACATCAGTCGACCCTGAGGGAGAGCCGCTCCGGTTTACGTGGAGTTTCTCGGATAGAACGATACTGCGTGGACCGGTCGTTAAGCGAACCTTTAAGAGGACGGGGACGTATCGAGTAACGCTCGTTGCGAGGGACAGATTGGGGGCCCGGGGTGTCTATACGGGCACGGTCAAGATAGGAAGGACGGCATCCCTGCGGCAAATAAGGGCTCCTAAGCCTGTAACGGCTATGGATGGAGTGCTGGACGAGGATCCTGTGGATGCGGGGTAACCACCCCTTGAAGGTCCGATAACGTTACTTATCGGTCAATAGTGAGTCTCGGTTTGAAGGGTACTCCATCGAGCAATAAAAAAGGGCAGGTCACTCTCATGACCCACCCCTTCTCCACTGGTTTGTTGGATCCTGGCTTACTGCAGGGCCGGTCTGTGTGTTCGAGCCTCACCTGCAAGGATCATGACTGAGTTGCACGCGAGTTCGAGGCACAAGAGATCTCTTGGTCCAAGCTTGATACGACGACGCTCTTCCTCAGTGCGTCCCGTTACGATACGGAGCCAACAGGTCTCTTCCCCATTCAAGCGGCCTTGTTGACCACGCGGCTTATCACGATAAAGTTTGATCAGTGTATCGGAATCCCCCTCGCTCTCCCCGCTCTGCAGGATGACGTTCTCATCGAGAGATTCAACGCCATAGAGGAAAGCGCGCGCTGTAGCCCACAATCCTCCGATTGCATCGATAGGAAGAAGCATGTTGAGATTTCCTGGTGCTGTGGGAGCCTCAACGCCATCTATGATTGGTATGTAGAAGAATCGAAGACCTTGAGCCTCGGGGACGAGTTGGAGCCTCCCGAAGGACTTATTGATTGAGAATGTTACGCCACCACGATACATAGAAACCTTCACCTTACTTAAAACCCCTTCGGGTACAATCCCAGCGCCTGTCTACCAGCGCCCCTCTCATTTGACGTTCAACGACTTCAACAGCTTCGTAGCTAGCGTCGAAACGCCCTTCCCTAACCTATTCAAGCCGTCGGAGCGAGATGCTTCACAAAAGCATCTACGAGATCCCCGCACTGAGGGCAAAAAGTGGACCGAGA
>JALRCK010000664.1 GCA_023262305.1 Deltaproteobacteria bacterium | reverse complement strand
TCACTTCTGCAGGAGACTGAGAATTTGAGTTCTCACTTAAAGGTGTGCGGCGTTCTCCCCCACGCTCTAACGAGCGACCGCTGACAGGCTGCTTGCTCCCATACCGAAGCTTTTACGAATGGGAGGACGTTCCAGTGCGTAGTATCCAGCTCGATGTCATCGTCTCATGAGTCTGAGTAGCGCGGTGTTTCAACCGCATCATTTTCTGTGGTGAGCCCTGACTCTGGTCCCAGCAGAATTCAGGTCTGAATCGACACGATGAAAAAACTTTGAATCAGCACGTGAGCGCTGTATCTGTGAGCGGCGGTCATTCCTGATGTCGCGTCGTTCGAGAGAACCGTGGCGTGGAACCCGCGGTCTCGCAAACTCGGTAAGCAATCGCTTGCGGTTTAATGTGAGATCATTTGATGTGTAAAGGAGACATTATGTTTCACTTCTCTAAATTGACTGAGGCACCGATCGCTGATTCCAAGGCGACAAATAACGCTGAGGGATCCCAAGCCGACAGAGCACAGACCCCTCGACTTGAGGAGGTCGAGATCTTCAATTCTGCCGAATTGAGAGCCGTTCAACTTGGCTTCCTGCAAGCTGATGCTCAGGCTCAGGGTACTGAGGTCTACGGTTGCGGTATGTCCTGCTCGGGATGCTCCGCTGGCTCAAGTGGGTGTGGATGCACCTGTAGCTGCTCAAGCTCCTGTATCGGTAGCGGCTTCACCTATGGTAACCGCGCCGAGGGTCCGGAGGATCTCATTTCCATGGAGCTGGCGATGCCCAACCGACTCGTCGCCGCAACCGCCGAACTCGACAAGGAGTAGAGCCGATAGGTGTGAACACGTTACTGAGTGGCCAGCCGGCGACAGGAGAAACGTGTGCACCCCGTGTTGAGCTATGATGTACGGTCATAGCTCAACTTTTTTCACCCGTATCAACGCATGACCCGAGTGCCGATGAAGGCCGACTCGTAACTTAAAAAAGTGCAGAGACCCAATATATGGTAACGAGTGATATATCCCCGTTGTCGGAGAGCGCTACGAGTCCAAGACTCACAAGGGCCGTATATCCTGAGGGGCAAAAATACCCATCTTCCTCTACGAGGGGTTACGTTCGATTACACTCCTCCCGCCACCTGGTGGCAGTCAACGACCTATCCGGACCTCTCCGTCGACAGTTAGAGCCTCTTATGGCACACCAGCGACCTGCCGCATGTATCATCCCAACCCAAAACCACGCTCTACCGATAGTGCCACTCGGCGAGCACGAGGCGGGTCTGTTCTCAGCAATCAATGAGGGCTGCTCGTGGAACGAGGCCGTCGATAAGCTCTCGTTGCGTGTCGTGCGACGACTCTTTGTGGAAGGAGTTTTGAGCATGGATGTAAATGGTCAGGATCTCACGGGTCCTTATATCCCCCTGGTTCATGAGCAGAACGGACAGCTAAACATCCTCAACAAGCTTCAAA
>JALRCK010000663.1 GCA_023262305.1 Deltaproteobacteria bacterium | reverse complement strand
ATAGGAGCCGTGCTCCAACCGTTCAATCCGCAAACTACCAAGAGCGACCTCTTGGGATACATGTCCGCGAATGGCACCTTCGTTCCATCTCCCTTCTATGAGGCGTTCACGAAGGGGAAGCTCTTTATCGCCGACGAGTTTGACGCGGCGAATCCAGCGATCGCGGTCACCCTCAACGCGGCGGTCGCGAACCGCACCCTCACCTTCCCCAATCTTGAAACGGTTCGCGCGCATCCGAACTTCCGCGCCGTGTTTATTATGAACACAGGTGGAACCGGTGCGGATCACCAATACACGGGGCGAATTCGACAAGATGGCGCAACCCTCGACCGGCTCGTGCAGCTCCATGTTCCGATCGACAAGGGGCTTGAGGCCGCGATAGCCAACATCGATCACCCAAGCGAAACCGTCGACATCGGTGAAGGGGGGCGTTTCGGAACTACGAAACAGATCCTCTCCCTTGTGCAACGATTCCGAGAGGCAGTGGAGACACTGAACATGAAGTACATCGTTTCGCCCCGGGCGACCCTGCACGCAACCGCGATGCACGCTGGTGGCTTCGGCAACAAGTGGATCATGGAGTGCTGCCTATGGCGGGGGATGCCGAAAGCGGATCGGGACTTAATCGCTCAGGAGATCGGAGCCAAAGATGATAGTAACTAAGGACCTGCAGTCACTCGAAACCGCGATCGATCGCCTGAGCGACGCCAAAACTCCCAAACGGAATGACCTCTCCTCTGTCATCAACGAGTCAAGCACGTCTTGGGACCTCAACACCCCATTTGAGGCTGCCCGAGAGAAAGCTTCAAGCGGATGGCGCGAAAAGGCGGACGAATTGTGGAAGCATGTTCAAGCGCTCGCTCTTAAAGTTGACGCGGGCGTCAGTGAACGGTTTGACGTGTCGGGAGAAGCGGTCGACGTTGGTCGCTACCTCTCAAACGAACCCGAATGCATGTTTGCTCTCCAGGTATCGCCCCTTGCGAGCGTGTCGATACTGCTCAATATAGGGGCGAGCTCATCAGCGAACGCCGAGTACCTCTACAACCGAGGGATCGCCATCGCTGCGGTCATTCACGCCCTACAGGCCTCTGGTCGAGGGGTATCACTTAAGGTGTGTGAGTCCCTATCCGGATACTCAGATGGTGTTCACATCACGGAGATCACGTTGCAAGAGTTCGGCGAGTACATCAATCCCGGACGTCTCGCCTTCTGGGTGGCTCATCCTGCAGCGCTACGCAGATGCTTTTTTCGGTACAACGAGCAGCAAAACAGAAGGGTTCGGGAGCGCTTCGGATTTTACGAAGGTGCCGGATATGGGCGCCCCATCGACCTGCCAGCAGAGAACATTCCAGAGGGGGTCGTTTACTTTCCCTCCATAGAAACCTCCGATCTCCACGCCAGCTACGCCACACCACAGAAAGCGCTTGCAACGGTGGTGAAGGAGTTCAAGAGCAAGGGAG
>JALRCK010000662.1 GCA_023262305.1 Deltaproteobacteria bacterium | reverse complement strand
GCGAGACCCTTCGCCTGTATTGTGAGGAGGTCACGATCCATTAAACGCCAAAATCTTCTCGGTATAACCGAGCGAGGGTCCGAAATCCGTCCTTGAGGGCGTCGATGAGATCGGAGGAGACGCTCTTAGGGTTCTTCCTCTTCTCCCATTCGAAGCTTCGCTCGTACATAAACTGAAGTCCGATGCCGTAGTGGACGAGCGCGAGAAAGTGAGAGGGGAGGTGTGCCTCTCCGATACATATAGCCATACACGTGTAGTAGGGATCCCTGAAGCCCGGGTCATAGGTTGCGCTCCACACATTTCGCCCGCTCACATCATTGGCGAGCTTCTTATATTCGCTGAGATACATTTGGATAGATTCTATGTCTGAGGCGAGCTCCCAGTCAGAGAGCTTCTTAGGGTCGCCACTCCTTCTGGTCGTGTAATTACCGGGGTTGCGATGAACCGGGATGGACCAGTGATCATCACCGATCTGGGGGTCTCGGAATGTAAAAGGCGCTCGCCGGCGCGTTTCTTTGGTTTCAATCCCTGAACTGTCCGTATGTTTTTCCTCTCGCGCCGCCGGTTCAACCAGCAATCGAGCCATCCGTCTTTTTACGAATGTGTCCTCTGACCAAGGGGTGTTTTGATCAACGGGCCGGACTTCGCGCAAGAGATTGTAGATATCCTTGTAGACACTGGGAGCGTGCTCTCGGAGGAACTCACACGTTTGACGGATTACAACAACCTCGTCGCTAAAAAATTTTTTAATCTCAATTCCAGAGGGTGAGTCCTTACTCTTTGCCACGCGATGAGCCTGCAAATGGAGTCGCCACTCTCGTCCGGAGCGACCCACCGATATTGGTTCAGTAAGCACCGTGCCTAATGGTACCTTAAGAGCATCGAGCCCTGAGGAGAGAGGATCTTTATCGTGTCTTTGTTTTGCACCCATGTGCCGCAGATACCATCGTTTCGATGATAACCCCCTTGCTATCGCGGAAACCGGACCTTCGTAACGTTATGGGCGATTTGCGAAAAGGGCGCTCATATTTCGTAGTGTAAGCCAATTACCCCTGAAAAATCGAGGTAAAACCACCATGTGTACCAGTGATCCAGTGGTTTCTCGGGAGCGACGTGGCTCGGGGGCGCCTGTTGCTGGACCGCCATGGGAGCCGCTTCGACATCAAAAATATCGAATGCTTTCGAGGCTTGATTGAATGTAAGCCGAGTTGCAGTCCACCAATTGCACGCTGACGCCTCAAAAATTGGTTTAAAAAAAACTCTGCAGCTGATCATACCAAACGCAGAAAGCTTACCGAGCTCAAGAAGAACTAAGTGGTGAACATGATGGGAATCAGTGAAAAGAGAGTGTTGCACCGATCGTTGTGATACGGCAGAGCCCTCATTTTTGTGTGCAGGTTTGCTAGCACACTACACGCAACCTCTATAGCTTGAAATTAAGTTGATCTGATGGTGCTCATCC
>JALRCK010000661.1 GCA_023262305.1 Deltaproteobacteria bacterium | reverse complement strand
GGAGCTCCCAGATCTTACCGCACGTCTTGATGGGCTTAACGGCTACTGACCCATCAGCTGCTCGTTCAATAAGATCCCAGATCCCCACCCGCATCTCCTCTGTGTAGTCGACGAGCCACTTCCTGAAATCGCTCTCCACACGACTTGGATAAAAGGAGACTTGCACGTGACGTGATGGCTCGATCTCCGCTCCGCTATCGCGCAACTCATCCACACGAGCCTGAAGCAGCTGATCCCGGCTCTCAATCTCTGCCTCATCTCGGACCTCCTTGATGTGCCGTCGCACCTCCGTTCTCCTCTCAAGTGGTGAGGGGGCATCCGATGCAGACTTCAAGTTCATGTTGGCCAAAGAGCTCTGAACCTCAAGGCAATAGCGGATAATCAGCTCCTTGTCGTCATCGGAAAGCGTCGGGTGTCGCTCGACCGCTCCGAGGTAGTCGCCCAGCTGGAATGAGCGGACCACTCGAGCAAGGCTCTCTTTTAGTTCGACGCTGATCGCCTGTGCGTCAGTCAGAGGTAGGTCACCCTGCAAAAGGCGCAGGGCAAAGAGTGTGCGGTAGATGTGTCGGTCCGGATATTCGGCGGGCAATCCTGCGCTCCGTGCCAGGGAGGGAATTTTATCTAGAAGAGCTGCCACGTTCGATGCGAACAAGGGTTGAGAACGCTTGCTCGTCGTGATGGCATGAGCCAACTCCGAGGGAGTGACCGAAACCTTCGGTTTTACAACTTTTATGAACTGCTCCACGGAGGACACAAAGTCATCCCCAAGCATGTTTAACGCGAACGTCCTGCACGGGTCCTTGGAATCCGCCCATTCGGTCACAACGGATGCAGTACGTTCTAAATTGCCCTCCACCAGGGAGGCTTTGCCCCCCTGAGCTACTCCGGTGCGCTCTTTGAGAAAGCCTCTCAGGCTTCCCTCCCTCTCTATCTGTTTTACACACGATCGCAAGAGCCCGGCCAACCGCCGTAAAATCTCCACTCGCTTCGTCTCGATCGCCTGACACCTCTCCAAGGCAGCAATCGCATCCTTTGGAACAGCGATATTCCACTTGAGCAACAACGCCATCGGCTTGTCTCGCAGTTTTCTCCGTACGCTCTCAAAGCCATGCAACCTCGCCTCTCTGTAGAGCTGCCTGCGGACGTTGGGCGAGAGCCCGAAAAACTGATTTCGAGTGGGAGCCTCCATAAAAAAGAAGGAGAGCCCCTCCTGGCGCACGACTTCATGCTCTCGCACGCTTGCTACTACCTCGGTCAACGTTTGAGCAAGAGCGAGGGCGGCTTCCCCATGTCGGTTGATGACCTTGAGGTTCTCGGCAACCATCACCCTGAGAACCTCTCTATGCGGTCGGAATTCTTGCACGTCAGGGTGCGTGAGCCCCAAAATTCCGGCCGGGGCATCGTAATGTCCTGTCTGTCTCTTTGATTGCGACGGCATACTTTTGTAGGTCCGTGTAAAGCAA
>JALRCK010000660.1 GCA_023262305.1 Deltaproteobacteria bacterium | reverse complement strand
AGGCGAATGATTTTTGTCGTCGGCCGGATTAGGATTATTGCTGAGAGTCATGAGCCACTCCTACTACCTCACTCACCGCCTGGTTGTAACAACTAGGCTGGTCCGACGAAAGCACTTTCACGTGAGCGACAGATGATTCGTGAGCTACCTCCGAATGACAGGATCGCTACTCACGCGATTGTCGGAATTCATTCGAGTCTCTATCGGTCGGAATTAGCACTGTGCTTTTGGCAGGCAAGCGTCCACGTGGTAGGGTTTCCGTCGGCAACTTCGGGGGGAGTTGATGGTATCGCACATCTCGAACAATCTTCGTCAGGTGACGCTCGCGACATCTTTTTTGAGTGGGGGTTGCTTGCATTCCCTGAATCTCCCGGGTCAACAGGAGCTCTTAGGTCAAAACCGATCTCATCACGCGCTAAACCCAGATGTGACATCACCTCGCAACCGCGAGAGCCTCACACCCTACATAGCTCCTTTGCCGCACCAAGAGCTTTCGCCACACCTTGCTCGCCACCTTGTCTCGCATCATCGGATGAGCACAACAACATCGGGCGTGGTGCTCGATGCGTATCACCTTATCTTCGTGTCGTGGGATGAGCGCGGGGTCGTCTTCGATAAGAGCATTTTTCAGTCTCCGCGCTCGAGTCATTCAGCGGTGATCGCGCTCCGAACAACCGTAGAGGCGTCACAGCATTCAGCCGAAAAAGTAGTCCATCGATTACAGCAACGAACAACTATCATCAGCTTTCTCCCCTGCTCAGCGCGCGCCATCCGAGAGCATGTACGAGTGGATCTATCTACCCTGATTGATCCGCTCGGGACATCGGGAACAAACTGGCAGGGGCTCAGCTTTCTCTTTAAGCCTACTAAATACCTCGGAGGACAACCCATCCTCGTATCGGCGTCAAACGCAATTCCAGTCCCTGAAAGCACCTATTGGGCCACCGTTGCAAGGGCTGCTGAACTTGACCGTCAGGGAAAACCGTATCATGTGCTCTCATCAACTGGGCTCCGAAGCGGCACGGAAAACTGCATCACTGGCGTAAGCGGTATTATGAGCCATTTGCCGGGGGCTCACGAGGCGCCGTATGCGGGACCTCTGCGCGGGCAGGCAGCCACAGATCTCCTCGCCTCAGCCATTCTTGAGGCTTCTGGCGTGCACCCACATGACAATCGCCACTATGAGGCCGCGCAGGACGTGTGGATCCTGCGCGAATTTGTTCGCGCTGTTCCCGAAGCACAATCAGGGATTCGCTGGTACATCATGAAGATGCACTAATTCACTTCACTCCGTGCGCTGTGAACCTTTGATACACGAGCCAAATTCGTGCTACCTTAACGCATAGCGGAGACGGAAATTCGTCCCGCGCTGCGGAGCGTGTCATGACAAATTTTTCCCTTGAAGAACACGGCATTTGCGTCAAAACGGTACACCGAAACCTCGCACCATGCCGGTTGTACGAAGAG
>JALRCK010000065.1 GCA_023262305.1 Deltaproteobacteria bacterium | reverse complement strand
GGCCAGGTGTTATCTTTGCTTCCGTCGTCCACCAAGATAACCTCGATCGGAAAGGCGTATTTTGAGACGAGATCTTTAAGTCGGCGTCGAAGCTCAGGAAGGACGTCCTGCTCATTAAAGCAGGGGAGCACCAGGGACATGCTCTGGGGGGCTCGGTTTCGAGGTGTCCTGATCGTGTAGTGGGAAGCTGTAGTGCTCACATCAATCCTTGAAAAACCTGGCCAAGGCCTAAATATCACGGGGCTTTTCGAGCGACAATCAACTAACTTGGCTCGCAATTTTCCCTTCGGATAGCGTGTTACACGCCATACCGCTCGACCTCGCCGCGACGCACTCCCTGTGCATCGGGTATGTGCATGGATGGAGACCCGAAAACTGTATGGATCTCCTGACCTTACTTAGTAACTGATGCGGCTGCGTGGCTCCCAGGTGCAAAGCTGGATCTTTGTGACAGAATAGTTGATCATCTCGACTGTAACCTTTGGAGAAAACAGATGAGTTTGAATATAACGGTGTGTGCGCGGTGCAGCGGTCCAGTAACTGAATCGATGCGTTTCTGCCCGTCATGTGGCAAGCGGCTTGTTCAGAAGAGCCGAAACTTTCCGTTGGTTATCGGCGTGACGACGATCGCGCTCTTCGGTATAGGCTTTGGCCTCCAAAGCTATCTTATCCCTCCCAAGAGCACACAGCCTACAAAACAGCATTCTGAAGTCGACCCGACCCAGGTGAATGACGATCCTCAGGTTGCTCTCCTTCGCGAGGCTCTTGAAAAGGATCCTCAGAATATCGAGAAGCTCAAGATGATGGCAGGGATCCTCGGAGACAAGCTCAGGGAGAATCCGCAAAGTTCAAACGCAACGGTTTTTGAGGCTATTGATGTGTTGAGTCGGATCTTGGCGCAGCAGCCAAACGATCCGGGGGCTTTGGTGATGATGGCAGATGTGTCATTTGACCAGAAGGCTTTCACCAAGGCACAAGAGTTCTACGAGCGGTACTTGAAGCTAGAGCCGGATAATAATGGCGCTCGAGCCAGGTATGCCAGCACCCTTACATTTCTAGGGGAGTTCAACAAATCTATCGACGAGCTCAATGCTGTGCTCAAGAAGGATCCCAAGAACTTCCCAGCGATGGCGTACCTCTCGATTACGTATGCTCAACAGGGGAATATCCCGAAAGCGAAGGAGCTCGGGTCGGCGGCATTAAACTTAGCTCCGTCAGATGAAGCTCGCGCACGATTTTCTGCGTTCATGACCTCACTCGATGGCGAACAAGTTTCCTCGACATCCCCAGCGCGAGGCAATGTGCCTGTTGCAGCCGCGGCTCCACAAGGTACTGGGATCGGATCATTTGTTTCTCGGGTGAAAGCAAATCCCGTCGCAGGACCGAAGTTTGTTGGACATGAAGAGATAAAGGGAGATCTCAAGCTGACCTTTAAAGATTTCCCAATGAGCCAGATGCCCCCGTTCGCCAAGGAGAAATTTTTTGGCTCCCTAAAGAAAGCCGCCGAGGAAACAAAGCTCGCGCAGATTACAACGATCTCCTTCATCGATCTCGGTTCTGGGAAGGTGATGGATCAGATCACGCTGAGGTAGTGAGGCGCTCGTCGCCTGCACTAACCCTTTGCGAGATCTCGGAGTGACCGCAGGGTTCGTTAAAGCGTGGTCACTCCAGAACTTCACCATCTGATTTGAATTTCAACACCGGAAAACCCAGCTGCCGGGTTTCAAACCGTCGGGTTGGTGAATAGGTCGAGCGCAGATCTCCAAGGGCCAGGCGGGGATGTGGAGCCTCCTCAAGAGCCTTGGCTCGCCACGTTTCATGTGGCTGATCGAATGGGAGTTCCTCTGGGAAGTTGGTGTACGAGGCTTGATCAAGAAGGAGTGCGTCACCTCGCCCGATGCCGAGCGCGTGAGTTGTGTCCTTGAGGCATACGCCGATTGCTCCACCGAAAAGATAGGGGCGGGCAGGGGAGGTAGCTAGGTGTCTTCGGAGCACGGCCATATAGGGCGCGAGGAGTGAGTCTATCAGAACGCTCCTCGCGGGATCAGCTAATCCCGAATGTTTGAGGGAGAATGGGTGGCCATCCATCACGTTTGTAGGAATGAGGATCACCCGGTGCATTCGATCGGTAAGGATTCTCAAGTAACGCGCGTAGGCGCCGTTAGATCCGCCGGCGGGAAAGATTTCTAGCGTTTCGTTCCGAGTAAGTTTGTATGCATCGCAAGCAATGGTGAGAACGGGAAGGTGCCCGAGGAGGGCCGAGAGGGAGAGGGCCGATTCGGTCGCCTTTTCGTACCAGAGATCTTTGTCGTTTAAGAGCGATTTAGTTATGCGCAGGAATTCGCCGTCACTGAGCCTCTTCGTCGAAACGTTCAGGTCAATACGTCCGTATCCAAGGTGCGAGCCGATAGCGAGTTTGGGGACCGCGGTGGGGTCGAAACTGCCATCAGCTGGGGCTAGGTGCTTAATGACCGGGAGCCCAGCGATCGAAAAATTAAGTGCGCGTTCGAGCTGAGCGAACAAGGCTTCTTCAGTCAGTGGAGGCACAACAGTTGGATTCGATCCAACGGGCGACCGCCTATTCACAGGGTCGAGAAGCATGCAGGTCCTTATGAGAGCGCGGCGATACGGGCACAGCGGAGTGCCTGCTGTGACTAGCTCGCACGAGTAGCTAACTCCTATTTTTGGGCGAAGGCAATACGATTTAGGCGCAGGAGATTGGACGGCGAAGCAGAAGAGTGTTCAGCTCCCGATCGAACTGACGGCAAGCACCCGCATCATCGACGACAGGCGTAATGCTCCCAAGAATGTAGACTCGCCTCGCCTGGTGTGCGTGTGAGTCTTTAAAGTTCGATCCGGAACCTTTTTCATAGGGCATTCGGTGAGCCCAGCCGATCGCCTTCGAGGCTGGACAGGATGATTCCTATCATAACCGGTCGCGTCGGGCCGAATTTGTTCTAGGTCGCACTGATTCGGAGATCAACGCACCTCTTCACACTACTTTCATTTCAATCAGCGCTGTTTTTGCCGCACATGAATTGGCGGAAGTGCTCAAGGCATTTCCTGTCTCATTTCGCGAAAAAGAGCTCAGCGATAAGCAACTGCGATGCGTCGACCCAACACAACAGTAATGAAACTGGGACGTGAAATTCACGTCGTTAATGTGAAGCAATGGTAATAAACATAAAAATAAATAGGAAGCTGTATGACAACCAATACAACGTATATGTGTGCCGTGAATCCTTGGAGGAGATCCGTATTTGGAATCCCTCCGGTTGAGGAGAGCCTTTCGCTTGTGCTCATAGTAGCCGGTGGAGTGATTGTTGCCTCAGGCCTTGCAGATGACGCCGTTGCCCAGGTTAGCTCGGGCGCATCGATCGCGTACAATGAGGAGCGGATTACCGCAGCGGTAAACGCCATTATGACCTATCTGGAAGGATCGTTTGGGGCTTTAATTATGGCCTCGGCCGGAATTGGGGCGATCATGTCCGCGGCATTTGGCCAATACAAGGCTTCATTAAGCCTCCTGGTCGTGTCGGTAGGATCTTTTATCCTTCGCTCGCTGATGGGCACCTTCTTTAACGATGTGGGCATTCAGCAGTAGCGGGAGTGTGACCGTTACAGCGCCGTGGTGGCGATAAAAACCCGAAGCCTCGGGGTGCCCCGGGGCTTCGCCTTGTGAATCTCTCTTCATGCTCGAGATGCTTTCAAGGTCGGAGGGGGGTTGTGCCTAGACGTGAGGTCCCAACGAGTTGGTAGCAGTCCGAGAACTTGCCGACGCTAGGCTGCTTATTGAGGACATAACAACAAAGTTACATCACCAACAGCAGTGTGGATTGGTGACCGAATCACGGCCTCGATCGCGAGGCCCCCTCTCAGTGGTGGAATATTTACTACAAGTATGCGGTGAAACATCTCTCGTGGGGATTGAGGTGGCGCCGAATTGCGGTATGGAGGTACAATCACTGAAAAATTCTTTATGAGTTCCAGCATGATTAACCTATGTGCACTAATGTCTGTAGCCCTCTTCACTGTGTTTGCTATGACTACTACCGCGTCCGCTCAAAACTCCCTCTACGACCTCTCCGCGCCCCGTAATGATGGATCAGTCAAGACACTTGAGGAATTCAAAGGCAAGGTTGTGTTGGTGGTGAACACGGCATCGCAGTGCGGCTACACGCCTCAATACGCCGACCTGCAAAAGCTCTACGAAAACTACAAGGATCGTGGTTTTGTGGTTCTCGGTTTTCCGAGTAACGATTTCGGTCAGCAAGAGCCTGGCACTGACGCGGAGATTCAAAAGTTTTGCTCATCGAAGTTTGGTGTAACCTTTCCGCTATTCGCAAAGACAAAGGTGCTCGGGCCCGACAAGAGTCCGGTGTATGCTTTTCTGACCAAGAGCACTGGCGGGGATGAAGTGGGATGGAACTTTGAGAAGTTCCTCGTTGGAAAAAACGGCTTGGTTATTGAGCGATATTCCTCAAACGTAAAGCCACTTAGCTCGCAACTTACTGAAGAAATTGAAAAGGCGCTTACATAAGAGCGCCAAGCCCTAAACCCATATCGCCGATCGTTCGACTTCCCTCTGTGCGTGAAAGTAGTCATGTGTCGGCATTAAAGGGGGAAGCATGAGTGTTGTGGCGATCGTTATCATCGGTGTGGTGTTACTTGGTGGGGGCTGGGTAGTCGCTTGCTACAACAATCTGGTTATGTTGAGCCAGAGGGTCAAAAACGCGTTCGCTCAGATCGATGTACAGCTCAAACGACGCTACGATCTGATTCCAAATCTTGTTGAGTCGGCAAAAGCGTATATGTCGCACGAGCGCGAGACCCTCACCGCGGTCATAGAGGCTCGCAACCAAGCCGCCAGTGCACGCGACGCAGCGGCGCACAACGCGACCAGTGGAGCCGCAATCGGAGCGCTCGCTTCAGCAGAGACGCAGCTCTCAGGCGCATTGACGAAGTTCTTCGCTCTCTCGGAGAGCTATCCGGACTTAAAAGCAAACGCAAATATATCTGGCCTCATGGAGGAGCTCTCAAGCACTGAGAATAAAGTGGGCTTCTCCCGCCAAGCCTTTAACGATGCTGTGACCAAGTTCAACATAGCGGCTCAGTCATTTCCCACCAATCTATTTGCAAAGATGTTTGGCTTCACTGAGGTTCCTCTGCTTGAGGCAACCAAGGGCGAGCAGGAGCGAGAAGCTCCAAGAGTTGCGTTCAACTAGCCACCACTAGCCGCGATTTGCGGCGGTCGCTTCGGACGCAACGATATGGATTTTTATACCCACCAAGAGGACGCGCGACGGAGATCTCGATCCCTCATCTGGCGCTTCATTTTGGCCAATCTTGTGGTCGTAGCCGTAGCGAGTGGTGTCGTTATTGTCTTTGTTGAGGCATACATCAGGGATTCAGAAGAGTCGCAGAGGTTCTCTCCATTCCGAATCAGCCAGCCAGGGTCCGCCGTGAGGCGAATTCACTGGGAGAGTTACGCGCCCGTGCTGATTCCCTTCAATCTGTTTCTCTTGTCGACTATAACCCTCTCGGCTTTCCTTAAGTTTCGGGACCTCTCTTCCAGTGGGGGGGCGGTGGCGCAGATGCTTGGAGGAGAGCGAGTTTCCTCGGAGACAACCGATCCCCTTGAGCGAAGGTTTCTCAACGTGATCGAGGAGATGGCGATAGCATCGAATATGCCTGTTCCGGAAGCATATGTTCTGCGGGAGCAGGTGGGCATCAACGCCTTCGCCTCTGGTCCATCGCCGGAGCATAGCGCGATCGCTGTGACGCTGGGGGCGTTGGAGCGCCTCAACCGGGAGGAGCTTCAGGGGGTCGTTGCTCACGAGTTCTCTCACATCATGCACGCGGACGTGAGGCTTAATCTGCGGCTTGCCGCCTATGTCTATGGGCTCCTGGTGGTCATGGATATGGGTAATACCTTGATGGAATGCGGGTTGGACTCGAAGGACGACTCAGCATGGTGGAGGACCAGCAAGGAGAATAATAGGGGGGGCGATGTCTACATTTTTATGGCGGGCGCCCTCCTCATGGCGTTCGGTGCGCTTGGCAAGTTCGTCTCTCTGATTTTGAGCGCTGCGGTGTCGCGAGAGCGAGAGTACCTTGCGGACGCGACCGCGGTTGAGCTCACGAGAAATCCCGAAGGGATAGTGAGTGCCCTCAAAAAGATTGGCGGATATCAGCACGGCTCTAAAGTTTATAAGGGAGCGTATAAGGGGCTATCGCACTTCTTCCTGGCGGACATAGGCTCTGTGACTTTTCTGGGGAGCCTGTTCTCCACCCATCCGCCGCTTGCGGAACGGATTCATCGGCTTGATCCGGCTTTTTCCGGAACCTTTCCAGAGAGTGCAACGATCCCTCTGCAAACTGGGCTTGATGTGGAGGGCGTTGTTCAGCTCAACGCTGGAAATTTCCTAGAGGCGGGAGATCGCGCGCGAGGCTCTGAAGCGTCGAGGCGGGTTTTTGAGGTTCCATTCCTCCACAAGAGCTGGATGCCTCCCTTTGACTTGCACTCACAGATCGTTGATGTGGGGCTCGCCGAGGGAACGGTGTGCGCTCTCTTGCTCTCTTCCGAGGAAGATATTCGGGAATACCAGGAAGAGATCTTGAGCGTTTGGATGAAACAAGAAGATATCGCTCGCCGAGCGCGAGCATTCGGGCAGCTTTCGGTGAATCAAAAGCTCTCTGTGATCTTAATGGCCTTGCCAACGATTCAGGCCGGCTCAGAGACGCGCAGAAAAGCATTCCAGGGCGCGGTGAAGCAGCTTGTGGAGATGGATGGTCGCGAGTCGCTGATTGAGTTTCTCGCGCTTGTGCTCATTTCGTACGCGATGCTTGAGACCGATCCCTCGTTCTCTCTTCGAGGTTCCTCTCGTCACGACGATTTGCGGACCGCGGGCGATGACCTCTCCGTCGTGGTAAGCGCGTGCGCTCGGTTCGTGGTGCGAGATGAGGCTCGGAGCCGAGCTCTCGTCGCCAAAGCTGAAGAGCTTCTTAAAGCTCCCTGCGCGTTTATGGCTCCCGAGAGGTGTAGTGCGAGCTCATTCTTATCCAGCATCCAACAACTGCGTGCGCTTGCTCCGCAAGCTCGGGCCACGATGATGGGGGCGCTTGAGAAGCTCGTTCTCGACGACGGCGTTGTCTCGGAAAGCGATGTGGCTGTTATGCGATTGTTCTCTATTCTATTGCGCGTCCCGCTTGCCCCTACGTTCGAGCGAGGCGAAGTTAGGCTAACCGCCGCATAATCCTTCCATAAAAGTTTCAATGGGTTATCAAATGCCGCTCCAGGACCTTTTATGCTTTTCGATAGCCAGGTCTTACCTTAAAATATTGTTTGTAAGCATAATTTTGTAGTTAGTTAGCATAAAACAATGCTACATAACCATAAAAATTGCGTTTTTTACCCTAAGGCATATGGACATACAACTTAGAAACTTCCTTGAAATCCCCTACGACGAACTAGAGCAGCTTAACCTTGAGGCCAAGGAGAAGGTCGCCAAGCGAACTTCAGATGACGAGCTGCGCGAGCACTACCTCAGATACCTCCACGAGGAGAAGCGCATTAAGGCAGTGACAGTATGCTTTACTGACATCGAAGGTCGTCTCCACATGTTGGACTACGACAAGAAGTTCCTGATTAAGTCGTACGACAACCTTACATTTGATGGCTCGTCGATTCGGGGCTTCTCTGTGGTAAAGGAGTCTGACCTTCGGCTCGCGATTGATTGGGGATCCTTTCGATGGTTGCCGAGCGATGTGTTCGGACCAGGCAAAGTTCTCGTCTTCGGATTGATCAAGGATAGAGACGGCCGCGGCTATAGCTCGGATATGCGCGGTCGCTTAAAGGACTTCGTTGACGACCTCTATCAACGAGAGAAGATCACCGCGAACATTTCGGTTGAGTGTGAAGGATTCCTCTTTGAAGGTCGTGATGCAGAGCAGACCTTCTCAGATGTAACTGGCTTTAAGCTCGTTTCAAGTGGTGGATACTACAATTCACTTCCAAAGGATCCGCTGAAGATATTCATCGACTCCCTCGCTGAGGCACAGCGAGCTATGGCGTTTGAGAATGAGAAGGATCATCCTGAGGTTGCACCTTCTCAGTTCGAGCTTAACTATACCTTCTGCGACGCACTGCTCGCGGCTGATCAGGTTCAGCTCTACAAGCTTACTGCGCGGCAGATCGCCGCTAATGCTGGGCTCACGGCGTGCTTCCTTCCGAAGCCTATTGCCGGGATTAACGGAAGCGGAATGCACACTAATCTCTCGCTTTCAAAGGGAGGAAAGAACATCTTCTTTGATGCCAGCGGGGAAGATGGGCTCTCAGCGTCGGCGTGGGATTTCATCGATCGACTTCTCAACAACGCCAACGATATGTGCCTGCTGATCAACTCCAGCGTGAACTCGTATCGTCGATTGGATCCGAACTTCGAGGCTCCAAATCAGATCCGTTCCTCAGCGGTCGATCGCACCTCGATGGTGCGTATCCCGCTCGGTAACGAGAAGTCGGCGCGAATCGAGGTTCGAACCGTTGCTCCAGATGCAAACCCATACCTCACGTTCCTCTCTATCCTGCATACAGGATTGCGAGGCCCGAAGAACGAACAACAGGTGACGGAGAATCGTCGCTCCCGCACGCGTGTTCTCCCAGGCAATATCTATGACGCCATCCGTTTGTGTAAATCAAGCGAGTTCGTGGCTGAGATGCTCGGTGAGCTCGCCAAGGACAAGTTCATTGAGCGTAAGATGGCAGCCGCTGACCGTTGCCCTCGAGAGCTCGGAACAACCGTGAAGACCGGGGAGGTTCGGTTCCACCATGAGGTAACGAATCAGCACATCTGGAACAATTTCTAGCGAGTTGAATCATAGCCAATTACTCCTGGGCCGGGGCGGGTAACACTGCCCCGGCTTTTTTATTGATGGTATCCGCCCTACCGCCTTAGGAGGCGCTGTGTGATACTGACCCGCGCATCTACTTAAGCGCCACCATGACAGAGAAGCAGGACACAACACAGGCGACAAATCCGAAGCGCGACATCCCTTGGGTGATGAGCACCTATTTCGCTGAAGGGTTGCCGTTCATGATTGTGCGGATACTGTCGAGTGTATTCTTCACCCAGCTCGGAGTGAAGGAGCGCTACCTTGGATACCTGAATTACCTC
>JALRCK010000659.1 GCA_023262305.1 Deltaproteobacteria bacterium | reverse complement strand
TGAATTTTTTTAGGTAATTTTCAAGCCATACTATAGATGGCAAATCGAGGTGATTAGTTGGCTCATCCAGAATCAGCAAGTGAGGTTGGAGCAACTTGAGTATGAGAAAGGTAAGTCGTGCCCGCTCCCCTCCACTCAGGGCACTCACGAGTGCGCGATGCCGTTCGTACTCAAACCCAGCCGCAACGAGCTCCGCGGTAACTCGCGCCCCCTGGATCGAACACCGACTAAGCACCGCATCGTCAACGCGTTCACCAGCGACGAAGTGCGCCAACTCTTGGTCGTAGTATCCGATCCGCAGTCCGGGGTTATACCGGATCTCAGGAGATACAGCGCCACTCACCCACTGCCCAAAGATGCTCCGCATCAGAGTCGACTTACCGCACCCATTCCGACCTACCACAGCAAGGCGCTCGCCACGCCGCACCGCGAGGCGATCGATCGTCGTGAGATAACGCCCGTGAGGCGTCGTCAAGGAGAGCCCGACGATATCCACGACAAACGTCGAGCTCGAATCGCTAGCATCGAGAGACACCTGCGCACGCGAGGTGCGTGGCACTATCGTGACCTGTTTCTCAAGCCTCTCGATCCGCTTCTCCATCGACTGTGCACGGTAGGAGAACTTCTCGTTGCTATAGACCTTTCCCCACTCGGCGAGCCGACGAGCCGATTGCCGGAGTCGATCGATTTCACGCTCCTCACCTTCTCGACGAACCCGGGCGGCGTCATCAGCGGCCAGGAGCGCTTGGCGAGCCTCTGAGAAGGGAAGATTGAAGGCATGAATCTTCTGGTCCCTCAAAAACAAGGTTCGCGAGGCGATACAATCGAGGAACTCCCGATCATGCGACACGATCACGACGGCCGAATTAAGCTCCTCACCCAGAAAGTTTTCTAACGAGGAAACCTGGTCGATATCCATGTGGTTTGTCGGCTCATCAAGGAGTATCAGGTCGGGCTCATTCACGAGCGCTCGAGCGACAAGCGCTCGATTCAGCTCACCACCACTTAAAGATCCGAGGGTTTGACAATGACGCTCCGGTTCGAATCCAGCCGAACTCAGTCGCTGTTCGATAAGATATTCAAATCCCGCTATTCTGAGCGCGTCGGGCACCTTCTGAAGCAGCGCGTCAAAGAGCGACACCTCCCGCAATTCCGCCGGCAAGATCTGAGGCACATATTCGATCACAACTCCTTTTCGGCGCGCGATAACGCCAGAGTCAGCCTCCACCTCTCCAGAGATAAGCCGCAAGAGCGTTGATTTTCCTGCCCCGTTCAAGCCAACAAGAGCTGTGCGCTCTCCTGGATTGATAGCAAAGGAAAGATCAGTGAATAGTTGGCGCGCTCCTAGTGAGTAAGAGACGTTTGAAAGAGAAACAAGAGACATACTTTCCTCACAATGTATTTCTGTGTGGAACCGTTCATTCGGTTGCAGGGTTATGCTCTTACACAGCTCTGCCAGCACGGCGGC
>JALRCK010000658.1 GCA_023262305.1 Deltaproteobacteria bacterium | reverse complement strand
GGCCTCGTGGATTCGAACCGCAAAAACCGCAAAAGGAGTCTATGCTGTAGAGAGCTCATCAGCCACGGTCGCAGGGAATGTTGCGACATGGGGCTCGCCAACGAGCGTTTCCGGTGACGGAAAGGTAATCATCGCACACTCGCTCTCCGTTTCCCCAGATGGCTCAAAGGCTCTGTCGACATGGTCTCGCGCCGTCTCGAAAGTTGTTGTCCAGAGTGCTACAGGTGTTCTCAGCGGAACTATTCAGCTCTGGGGAAGTCCGTTTGATATCTCTGATCCTACTCAGCAATCCTCAGGCCCAGGCGGCAAGCTTTCAGCAGATGGCGCGTTGGGGGTACTCGGATGGCATCAAAACATTGGTAATGGAAAATTTAGTGCTCGGGCACGTGTGGCGGAGTTTACTCATCCGACGCCGACAGCGACCCCTGTAGCGACTAACACGCCTACAGCGACTCCAACGCCAGCACCAACTACAACGCCAGTCGGGACGCTCTCACCCTCGGCACCGATACCAAAGAGCTTCAGTAACGATCACTACGTGGTCTTGCGAATCAAGGACTATCCGACTAGTTACCGACGTGATTATTACGGGTACCTTCTTCGCGCGAGCGACCATTCCTTGGTAAAAATGGGTAAGTACAAGGTCCGCAACCATCAAGGCCGTTTGGAGTTTCACGACGTTCCGCCCGGAGTCTATCGCACCTTTACAGTGATCATCCGGTCGAAATCCCCCAAGATCGTATCCTCACGACAACGAACGATTGTAGTGAAGTAGTGGATAGTCGTTGACCGCTCGTGACAAGATACTAACCTTGGAGGCTACGGGAACGAGCCTGTCCGTCTAGGGGGGAGCCGGCGGAGCGTAGCCGCGTATCAGATGCAACAGGATTACCTGCATGGGGACAACGTGTTAACGAGCGGAGCGCCTAGGCGCCCGATCACTGCAACGTAAACGCGGCATTTTGGCGACCAGCCTTCGCTTCGCTACGGCTGGCAAGCCCACCCTATGCGGCGATCTTCTGCCCCTCCCACAATCCGATCCACTCCCGGAATACCTCAAGGGAGCGCTCTTTCGAGCTAAACGGCTCGGCACCGTCGGGATCGAAGTGAGAGATGGTATCCTTTGTCAGGGTGATCGACTCGCTTGGTCGTGAATCAAACGGCCGTGGAAAGGGCACCCTTTCAATGATGAAACGTTTCTTAGGCTCCTGATAGGTGATTAAGAGATGCGAGATCACCCGGTCAGTTGCGTCAGCGATAGCGCGCTCTGCCCATTTTGTTGTGGTAGGTGATTGGAGGATCGAGTCAACGGTCATCCACGCGATAACGATATCTGAGTCCCGTTCGATGGTGGTGCCCTCATCTCCGCGAGCGATAATCGGCTTGGGGAGGAGCTCATCTCGAAGTGCAAGGGCGTAGTCTTTAGAGATGCGGGTCACCCGACCGACACGAAACGCTTCGCCGATAGCG
>JALRCK010000657.1 GCA_023262305.1 Deltaproteobacteria bacterium | reverse complement strand
AATCCAGACTGCGTAAGAAGAAGAAAGATAACCGCCCAGAGATACTTCTTGCTGAGCGAGATCCTGTTGAAATGGAGAGCCCAGCCTGGCTCGCCCCAACAATGATTGGCGCATTCTTGATAGGCCTGTTTTGGATAGTTATTTTCTATGTCTCTCAGACCCAATACCCAATACCCAATATCGGGGCTTGGAACATGGTTGTGGGCTTTGCCTTCATCGGAGTGGGCTTCTCCCTAGCTACTCGCTGGCGCTAGCTAAGCGTTTACTTTCTTGGCAATTTTTGTTAGCAACGACCCAAAAGCCGCTACTTGAGCCTTTAAGGCAGATATTTGTGCGTTTAAAAGAATTTCAATCTCTGAGATAGCGCTTCGGGTTTTATCTACAGCTGCCGATACTTCTAAGGCTATCTTTTCTGCTTCTCTGGCAGACTCCATAGCCATTATCGAGGCGTCCATTACAGCGTTTAAAGCTGACGCTAAATCGCCTGTGATGCCCGGAGTTGGCGAAGAAGACTCTCTTTGTCGGTCTCTTATTGACTTTTCTTCTTTGTAAGCGTCTTCATCTATTTTATTTTGCATAGCTTCCGTGCATGTACTTTTAATTGGAATACCTCGAATACTGCCACAATAAAAAACTGTTGTTAGAGAATTACTCCCAGCTAATGCATCATTACCAAGATAGGCAAGTTTGTGTGGCAAACTTAAAATTGTTAACTTACTATTCGAAGCAAGCCCTCTATCCCCGATTGACCTTACTGAGTCAGGAACGTCTAAATTGGTAAGCGAATTCAATCCCTCTATCGCTGAATTCCCAATTGTCGCGAGGGATTGCGGCAAGACTAAAGATCTGATCGAAGCAGCATTAAAGAAAGCTTTCTCTTCAATACTAAGTACGTTTTTAGGAATGTTGACCGTATGTAAAGATGAGTTACCTGCAAATAGCTCAGCAGGAATAATTTCTAGATTTTCGCTTAACTTAACACTTTGCAGGCTTGTGATGTTTCTAAACGCACCTTTACCTACAAATGTGACCGAGTTTGGCAAATTAACATCTGTTAGGGCTGAGCCTTCAAAAGCATAATCTCCAAGACTTACAACGCCATGTTCAATCAAAATCGATATTAATTGTAGGTTTAGAGAGAAAGCTCCACCCCCCACCCTTTGAACAGAAGAGGGAATGGTTATTGTACTTAAAGCGGAACTTTTGAAGGCTTCAAATGGAATTTCTTTCAGATTCTTGCCGAAAATAACATCTTTGAGAGATGAATTAGATATGAAGGCGCCGTTTCCTAATCTCAATACCGAATCAGGAATAACTATCTTTGTGATTTTTTGATTTCCTCTGTAGGCGTAATCACCAATCTCTTTTAGATTTGCAGGGAAAGAGGGGTTAATTACATTAGGGGAATTGGAAAAGCTCTCGTTCCCAATAACCTCAAGACCGGAACCGAGTTTTACATCTTTTAGCTTG
>JALRCK010000656.1 GCA_023262305.1 Deltaproteobacteria bacterium | reverse complement strand
TTTCTCTGTTTTCAGGATCGCTGAGCGCGTAGACCAGCCTACTGTGGAACTCCTTCGCAGTATCAATGCCTCTTCGCAGCGTGTATTCCACGAGAGCAGCTGCGACCTCCCGGTAGTTCGTTGAAAGGATCGCTTTGTGGGAGAGTGCAGTGTCTGAGAGGAGGTGGTAACCGGCAATTCGATGGGGAGCGAGGCGTTCGCGTATCGGCCCCTCCATCTCAGCGTGCAGACTCTGTCTGCGGGGCTTGGTCCGTTCTGGTTTGTCGGTCTGAGGCCGATTTTTCGATTCTGCTGCCAGAGCTTCTGCTACGGGTGTCGAGAAGGGTACCAGGTTCTCGCCTGCAGACCGCTTAGGCACGTCAGCGCTAGGGATCGCTGGATTGCCCACTAATCCACGACCGCCTTGGAGAGAATCCGCTTGTGGCGCGGGTGGAAGGACGAGTTGAAAGAGAGGGGCATCGCGACGCACCAGGCGCTTGAGCATTTCGAGCTGCGGACGACTAGGAAGCTCAGCCGCTCGGGCGAGAATTCCATCTCCCACCTCTCGAGAGATCTGTGACAAGGCGCGTCTGACGGAGGTTTTGACATGCTCCGACCTGTGGTCGACGGCTTTAGCAAGGAGCAGCACGTCAAGCTGGTCGGGGTTGGGGTGGTTAGCCAGGAGGCCCGCCGCGTGACCTACGATGAGATCCCGATCGGAGTGAAAGGGCGCGTTTATGATAAGACGGCAGAGCGGACGCAGTTCCGGCGATTTGAATCGATCCAGAGTCGAGAGGCAGCCTATGACTACCGGTGTCATCTCAGGATGGGCTTTCACGATATCTCTGAGGGTGTGTTCAATAAAGAGCGCTGGCGCATCGGATGCCTCGAGCTTTTTGATGTTGTCCGCGATGAGCATGCCGTCTTGTGAGGTGAGAGCCTCCTGCGCGAGAGCCTCGGGACTCTGCGGAATTGAGCTGCGGCGTTGAGATTGGCTGGGACTCATGGTGCTAACGTTCCTAGTCAGTAGGCGAACGAGGGAAGGTTGCCTGAAAGAGAGCACCGTTTGCAAGGAGATTTTGTGACCCTACAGCATCGGAGACCTAAAGTCGGGGAGGACGAGGCTTCATTGAAGCTCGGTCAGACATATGGCGGGGGGACAAAAACAGCAGGGAGAGCACATGAGAGGGGGCTCGTTTCTCACCGGACCCCTTTGCTCTGCCGGAGGACTCGTGAAGCGTTGACCTACCCTGACCTTGGTTTTTGTAGGAGCGCGCGTGCTGAGATGTGCCGTGCTATTGCCTCCCGAGTAAGCGGTCGAGCGTAATCGCACACGCCGCCCGCACGGAGAGGTGGTTGTACTCGGTCGGACCGTTGATTGGCTTCAGGGTGAAATCTGCCCGGCTCATGAGTTGTTCGCTCATCCCCCAACCTGTGCCAAACATGATCAGGTACGGATCGCCTGAGGATACCATCTTCGCTCGCATGTCTG
>JALRCK010000655.1 GCA_023262305.1 Deltaproteobacteria bacterium | reverse complement strand
ACTCCCTCTCGCCGTCGCCGCATATTCCGTTCAACGAAAAATCTTTCAGAACGAGTGACCATCCCCCGTGATGGCGCATGTCGACACACTTGAGACCTGAGCTGGAGAGCTGCTCAGGATACGTATCACTGTCCCAAGAGAGGAGGATACCAGCCAGGGAGGAACCGGTTGCATTCACATTCAAGACCCCCTGCTTCGCTGAGAATTGAGAGGACATGTCTGCGTCGCCACGAACCCATATCCCGGTGTACGCGCCCAGGGTATTCTTCGAGCGAAGGGATCGAGAGCACGAAGAAGTCGCTGCACATGAAACCTCGACCTGGTGATCAAATTTTTCCAGGGGAAACGCCACCGCGTCACGTACCAGCCCAAGAATCATCCAACCGGTCACCGGAAAGATTCCTCTACAAAGCGCGCGGTGCCACATAATCATAAAGAAGTGAGATGCTCGTTCGGGGTGAGAAGGTTACGATGCCTCACCCTCTCTTGGTGCGCGCAGTCTAACTGACAAAGCGGAAAAATACGAGCGCTCTCCCGCATTATGCGAAATCGAGGCACAACACTTCGCCGCGGTCATTCAGTGGCGGTCGGTCAGGGAAGTACACATTAAACGTGGTTCCTTTGCCCAAAGCTGAGGTCACATCAATCGACCCACCATGGGCAGACACGATGCACTTTACGATAAAGAGGCCTAACCCGGTCCCTGACACCTGGGAATGCGACTCTAGTCGCCCATACCGACTAAACAGGCGCTGGGCGTCTGATGGCTCCATGCCCGCGCCAACATCCCGAACCGTCAGGGTGACACCAGTGGAATCTCGTTTTATTGCAACGAATACGGAACCGCCTTTAGGGCTAAATTTAACTCCATTGCTGATCAGGTTCGAGAGCACGCGCTCAAATCCAAGGGAGTCTACACACCCGTCCAGCCTCTCACGCCCCCCCTCCCACACTAGTGAAACGCCACGGGTCTTCGCCGGCAACTGAAAATTCTCTACAACGCGCGACGCAATCGAGCATACATCGCTTGACACCGGATGGAGAACAAATGCCCCCTCCTCTATCCTGCGCAAACTTAAGAACTCCTCAATCAACTGAATCGCTGAACTGGCCGAAGACGATATCCGCTCAAGTGTCGCGTGAACTCGAGTGTCCTCAGGGGGAGTATCGAGAAGGACGTCGCAAGAAACAGCGATAGCGCCCAAAGGCCCCTTCAGATCATGGGTGGTTGTTGAGAGTATCTCTCGCTGAAAGCGCTCTCGTCTTCGACGCTCACGAATATCCCGAACCCACAAGAGAAACACCCGTTCAACCCCCAAATCGCGAACAGCGGACACAGAAACGTCGTAGGCCGCATCATCGTCTCCCTCTTGAACCATCTCAACAGCCCATACCGCGCCAGGCTCCAAGGTTGTGAACTGCCCCCGCAACTTACCAACCACCTCAACACCTCGCGAGATCCGAGAAGGGTC
>JALRCK010000654.1 GCA_023262305.1 Deltaproteobacteria bacterium | reverse complement strand
GGCTTGGTCCTACTCGTCGGGTTCGGAAAAGGCGACAACGAAGGGAATATCGCTCCGATGGTCGAAAAGATCTGCAAGCTGCGCATTTTTGCGAATGAGGCGAAGAACTTCGACAAAGACATCATCGAGGTTGGAGGAGAGATACTTGCGATCTCACAGTTTACCCTCTTCGCCGAAACCTCTAAAGGACGCCGTCCCGATTTCTTCCAAGCACTCGAACCTCAAGAGGCATCCCGCCTCTTTGATCTCTTTGTGAAGGAGTTGCGAGCTACTCCCATCACCAAGGTCGAGACCGGTGTCTTCGGCGCTGAGATGCAGGTGTCCCTCACTAACGACGGGCCCGTCACTATCACCCTGGAGAGATAATCCCCGATGGAACGATCACGATGCTTTTGGTGCACGCATGACCCTCTCTACGTCACCTATCATGACACCGAGTGGGGCGTGCCGGTCTATGACGACAACGACCTCTTTGAGATGCTCATCCTCGAAGGTGCGCAAGCCGGCCTGAGCTGGCTGACCATTCTCAAGCGCAGAGAGGGATATCGAAGAGCATTCGCCAACTTTGACGCCGAGAAGATCTCGCGGTTTACATCACGGCACGTTGAGCGCCTCATGCATAACGATGGCATCATCCGTAATCGCCTCAAGATAGAGGGCACCGTTAAAAACGCGCGCGCGTTTCTCAAGCTCCAGGATGAGGTGGGAAGCTTCTCGGACTTCGTGTGGAATTTTGTCGACGGCAAGCCGATCCGGACACCAGGCAAACTTACACGGGAGACCTATCGACCTACATCGCCTGAGTCAGACGCGCTCTCCAAGGCTCTCAAGAAGCGCGGCTTCACCTTCGTTGGCTCTACGATTATCTATGCGTACATGCAGGGAGTGGGCTTAGTTAATGACCACGAAGATTCGTGCTTCAAAGCACCATCACGAACGCGGCGGCGTTGACACCCGCTTCAACCACTCAAGGCGTTCACCAATCGTCTTCTCATTCCCCCGATCGCTCGGCTCATAAAACGGTCGCCCATTCACTCCCTTCGGGAGGTACTCAACGCCAGGAGCGAATCCGAACGGCTGGTCGTGTGGATACACGTACCCATCTCCGTATCCGAGCCCCTTCATCAATCCCGTCGGCGCATTCCGAAGATGCTTAGGCACAGCAGCGGTTGGATGGTTCTTTACCGCCTCGAGCGCCTTGTGCAATGCGACATAGCTACGGTTTGATTTCGGTGCGGTGGCGAGGTACGCGATGCACTGTGCTATAGGAATTCGCCCCTCTGGGAGCCCGACCAACTCAAACGCCTGCAAGGTTGAGACTGCAAGTTGGAGCGCTCGGGGATCGGCGTTGCCGATATCCTCACTCGCGAATATTACAAGGCGTCGAATGAGAAACCTCGGATCCTCTCCACCCTCCAACATCCGGAATCCCCAGTACAGCGACGCGTCAGCATCAGACCCACGAAGACTCTTAATGAA
>JALRCK010000653.1:277-1483 GCA_023262305.1 Deltaproteobacteria bacterium | reverse complement strand
CAAGCAACGCTATGCTTCTTTAGTCAGCCCTATTGGTTATACTGGAGAAACTTGTGAGTATTTTGCCGTGTTAAAAAATGAGCTGTAAGCTTAATGGGGCTGGTGTATCTCCGACACAAGTAGATTCCTTACTTTTAATTCAAACAGATAACTAAAGCTGCAAAATAATCGACACGCGTACCACCTCCTTCGGAGTAGGAAAGTGCTTAAGGAAAGGAAATTCGATCGCTTTTTTGTAAGTAGCTGATCGGCAGTAGTCAATCCTATCCCACCCTGCAAATGGAGATCCGCAAAAGATTTGAATGCCCAGAGCGGAGGTCCATTAGAGGGGATCAAGGGTCCAGGGAGAAGGGAGGGCGACGAGCCCTTTCCCCTGGTCTTGCCCTGGTACAACCTGCTTCCTTGTTTGTGCCAAAAAACAACTCTCTCGATGCTCCTAACGGGACAGATAGGGCGGATTGTCAGATACGTTGGGAGTGATCATTGTCGGGACCGCGCTTTCTCAAGAGGTAGAATCCTAGAGAAACGATCGCTAGCCCGGCAACCCACAGAAGCATGCTGGTTGATGCAGCGACTCCGAAGTAGAGCATGATGCCTGTACCGATGACGTAGAGACCTGCCGCGATCAGATCGACGACGGTGGGTTGGACCGAGAAGCGCCTATCAAACGCAACTCGAAAAAGAGAGAGAGCCACCAAGGCTGTGGGAATAGTGAGAATCACTCCCACATTCTGCAGAATGTCTTTGAGGTGATGAGACCAAACTAGCATAAGGGCGAATGAGGACAGAGCGATCACGCCAAGTTGTGGTTGTCGTCCTGCGTCACCGGCTGCGATTCCTGGAAAGTATCCGTCTTGAGCCATCGCTGCACATACTCGTCCTCCCAGGAGCATCAACGCGCTCAGAGCTGAGCTGAGCACCACTATCATCGCTCCCGACATCACGCTACCGGCGAGCGGACCTGCAATGTGAGCTACTACGAGGTGGGCCAAGGTAATTCGGGTACTCTCGTACTCGAACACCACTCGCGATTCATCCGGTGTTACGTTTGTGATGAAGATCCAGTTAAGGAGGAGATACAGCACGGTCACGCTGATACAGCCGATGAGCATAGCGCGTGGGACATCTCGCCGAGGATCCCGAAACTCGCCTGCGGCATACACCGCCGCGTTCCATCCACTGAAGGTAAACATAACGAAAAACAGA
>JALRCK010000653.1:0-267 GCA_023262305.1 Deltaproteobacteria bacterium | reverse complement strand
GGGGGCATCCATGTTGGCCATTCCCAAGAGCCCAGCGAAAGCCCAATCACCACAAAAAACAGAAGGAGAAAAACTTTCAATGCCACCAGAAAATTCTGGGTCAGAACCGAAGCTTTGAGTCGCCTACCATGCGCCACCGTTAAGGCAATAATGAGAAGTGACGCTGTCACTCGGGGTTGGACTGGGAAGTGCAAGATTTGAGCGAAAGCACCAACAGCGAGCGCGTCAATCGCCATCGGTGCTGAGAAGCCAACCAAGAATGAGATC
>JALRCK010000652.1:1257-1485 GCA_023262305.1 Deltaproteobacteria bacterium | reverse complement strand
CTGGATGCTCGAGGACCGAGAGAACAGCACGAGCTCCATCAGAGATACTGAGTGGATTGAAGAGCTCACCGGCCTCACCGACGACTTCAGGGATAGACGACGTTGAGGAGCCAACAACCGGGAGACCGGCCGCCATCGCCTCAAGGGCGGGAAGCCCAAAACCCTCGTACAGCGTGGGGAAAAGAAAGAGTGTGCTCTCTGTGTATAATTCACCGAGCTCCTCATCGC
>JALRCK010000652.1:0-1247 GCA_023262305.1 Deltaproteobacteria bacterium | reverse complement strand
GTAACCAAGGTTAACGGCATCCTTGGTCATATCGTGGTGCCGGAGCGCCGCTTCAAGTCGCTGCCGCTCTTCTGGGGCTGTGATCCTTCCTGCCATAACGAGCAAGGGCGGGGTCTTGCCCTGGGAAACAAGGTGATTACGAGCCTCACCTACGATACCAACGAGACTAGCGATGTTCTTCCGTTCATCATGCCCACCGACATACAGGACGATCGGCCGCTTAAGCGGGATCCCCATTTTTCGGCGAATCTCGGTACTCCGATCGAGGCTAATCGCCTCTCTGAGATGACTTGTGGCGAAAAATCTCTCGTCCACACCGAGAGGCGTTACGACGATTCTGTCACGGGGGATGCCAAGAACCCGTTGAAGATCGCGCGCTGTGCACTCACTGATTGCGAGCAGGAGTGTAGCTTGCCGAATCGAGCGCACTTCAAGTGATCTTGCTGCCCGATAACGCCACCCTGGCTTGTGCGCTCTGTAGAGCTCTTTGAGGACGTGGGGGATCAGGTCAAGCACCGTCAGCACATACGGTTTCGAACTCCACGCAGGCGCATCCATGTGCGCGGGATAATGCAACAACGAGAAGTCCCCTAGCCTTCCCTGATGCAACCGACGTGGATACACAAGGTGCTGTCGAATCGAGGTCCGACCACAGGGCAGAAGCGAAACGATCTTGTCTGAGAGTTTGTCACGACGGAGCTCGCTGTGGGCAAAGGTACCCACGTGCACATCCGCAACCTCAAGCGCCTCGAGCGCTGCCCGAAGCTCAGACACATACCTGCCAATCCCTCGACATGCATGAGACTTAAACGACGGATCAAGAGCGCTGAGGTCAAGACCAACGGAAATCATGCGCCATGTGCCTCTTGCTGCCGGGGCGCACCGCCCAGGAGCTCAGCGAGCCGCCCCTTGAACCTGCCGAACGAGAATGCTCCCACTCTCTCCTTACCCTTGGCGATGAGCCGGTCTCGAAGATCTCCAGGCTGCGCCACCATCAGCAGCAGCTCTCCTATCTCTGCGTGCCTCTTCTCCGAGAGTACGACGCCCCCATCTCCGACTGTCTCGGTGACGGCACCGGCGCCGAAAGCGATCACGGGGAGACCAAAGTGCATGGCCTCAATGAGAGGCAAGCAGAATCCCTCGTGCTCGCTCATACAAACGTAGGCTGATGAAGCCTCGTAGAGGGAGCGAACCTCCTCATCCGTGAGTCCCCCGAGAATCTCAACCGATTCATCGAGTCCGAGATT
>JALRCK010000651.1 GCA_023262305.1 Deltaproteobacteria bacterium | reverse complement strand
GAGTATGTTGGTCGTATCTTCGAGCAGGGCCAACAACGTCCACTCTACCTCATAGATCAGGTTCACGGGGAGCCGCTCGCCCAAGTTGCCCCACCATCTACACACGCACACGGACAATAGGGCACGGTGGATAACAAGGGTTCCAAGGAAAAGATATGACAAAGACTCGAGTGGCTATCATCGGAGGAGGCTTCACGGGACTCTCCGCTGCTTACGACCTCTGCAAAGCTGGTTGTGACGTAACTATTTTCGAGCACGATGCCGACATCGGCGGTTTGGCCGGTACCTTTGAACTCGCTCCTGGAGTTCGCGTAGAGAAGTTCTACCATCACTGGTTTACCTCAGACGTCGACGTCTTAGGACTCATTGATGAATTGGGGCTCTCGCACCTTAAGCGCTACGTCACCTCCAATACTGGGCTCTATTACACTAACTCCATCTTTAGATTGGCAAGCCCTCTCGACCTGCTCAAGTTTCACCCTATTCCATTCATCGACCGCATCCGCACCGGCTTGATGGCCCTGATCGCACGACGCATCAACTCATGGCGCGAGCTTGAAGATATCTCTGCTGAAGATTGGCTCATCAAGTATGGCGGCAAAAAGGCATACGACGTGGTCTGGAATCCACTCATGCAGGGCAAGTTCGGCGTCGAAGCTAAGAATGTGTCTGCAGTATGGATCTGGAATAAGCTTAAACTCCGTGGGTCAAGTCGTAACAAGCAGGGTGGAGAAAGTCTGGTGTATTTTGGTGGAGGCTTTGGCGCCCTCACTGATGGCATCCGTGCTTCACTCGAAGGTAAGGGCGTCAATATCAAGACCTCAACAAGCGTCACATCGATTGTCGTGGACAACGGCCGAGCCGTTGGAGTTGAAACATCCGCAGGTCGGCACGCGGCAGACGTTGTGCTGTGCACGGCTCCTCTTCCCCAATTCTTGGAGATGACTCCTGGGCTGCCCGCTTCGTATGTGGAGACCTGCAAAAAGATTCGCTTCCTCGGAAATAGCTGCTTGGTGCTGCGCCTCAATCGATCGCTGTCCAGCACCTACTGGCTTAACGTAGCCGACCCATCATTTCCTTTTGTGGGTATTATAGAGCATACCAATCTCGATTCCCGCGATAACTACAACGGGGAGCACATCGTGTACCTCTCGAAGTACCTCCCAACGTCGGAGCCACTCTTCGCGATGAACGCCGATGAGACTTATCAGTACTGCGAGCCCTTCATTCAACGCATCTTCCCCGAATTCAACCGATCATGGGTCAACTCGTACCATGTATGGAAGGCACGCTACAGCCAACCGGTTATCACAAAGCACTATTCGAAGAACATTCCTGCTGTGCAAACACCAATCAAATCGTTGTGGCTCAACACGATGGCGCAGATCTATCCGGAAGATCGCGGAACAAACTATGCAGTTCGATACGGTCGTAAGGTAGCTCAAGACATCTTGGCTAGCCTTTCGGCCGCACACGATGACTCTGAGA
>JALRCK010000650.1 GCA_023262305.1 Deltaproteobacteria bacterium | reverse complement strand
AACTACTTGAAAAATAGCAATTGATTTTCCTATCCATCATTTTTTTGCCTAGCAATACCTATCTTGTTATCATCTACGCGGTCGGAATAGCTTGGAAAAGATATGTTGAATGAAGGAAAGATTGAGGTGGCGCGAGGGCAGTCATTATCCCCTCTGGGTCGGCCTGTCTTTATTCCACCAGACACGGACAGACGTGATTACATCATGTCGGAGGCCCAGGAGTACTGCCGGACACAGGGATTGATCGATAGGCGGAACATACTGAACACGGATCTTTCTTTACGTCACGATGGGGAGCCGGTGTACCTTTACAGGTTTATTGGCGCGGACGAGCTCGTTGGATTGTTACAGAGAGGGGTGCGCTGGGCCTCTGATACCCCAGTCAATGAGAGCCTTTACTCTTTTTCCGAGGGTCTCTTACAAGCTTTACAGCTGACGCGCAACATCAGCTCGGGCGAGAAGCTGAAAACCCAAGAGGACTATGTAACGTTTCTCCGGTCCGTGGGAATAAAGTCGCCCCAAGATCTCAGCGATGCGGCATTCGGACGGGATGCTGAGCGCCTTAGGGCGTTACTGAAGGATGAGTTCTCTCCGTATGAGCGAGCTATTATGCAGAAGCCGCCCCTTCTCTCAGGTGTTAATGGCTTCTTTTCGACCTCAGTGATCCCATCTGACAGTTCATACGTTACCCGAGGGAATTACTGTTATGTCGAAATCGCGGTTCCCGCCTCTCGTATGATGCCTCCGCGCCTCATGCAGTATTACGAAGGCGAACGGTCGTATCATGATAATGAGGTCGAAGTCGCCCTTGAATATTTTACCATCGAGGAGGTCACAAGATTTTATTTTAATCGAGACGATATGCTCGACGACGCTGACCTTCGCAGACGACTACCTGTGCGCGACGACGGGAGAAGAGGAGGGTATGGGTATAGCTGCCCCTTTCGTGATCTTAGGTTCCGCTGCAATTTTCTTGATTATCTTCCAGCGGAGATTCGCGACAATCCAGAGCGGTGGCAGTCAGCAGATGCTTTCAAAGAGATACCCTCCAGTACAAAAGGAATCCACTTGTGTTGAAGATACACGCCCCCATCGGACCTATACCACTAAGGATGGAGCTGCTCACCAATTCGACGCTCTCGAGTTGCCTCTCGTGTCATGTGCCGAAGACCTACGAGAGCATCACATGATCCTACGGTCGGAGAGCGTACGCGTAGCGCTCTAATACCCGCGCTTGTTCGCCTGTAAGACCGTCTTTCGGATACGGATTGACTTTGGCGTAACCTCAACAAGCTCATCGTCCCGAATGAACTCAATCGCCTTCTCCAGTGTCATTGGGACGACAGGTGAGAGAATTACGTTCTCATCCTTAGCGGCCGCGCGGATGTTTGTCAGCTTCTTCTCTCGGCAAATGTTCACGTTAAGAAGATTTTGACCTGGAGATCGGTGCTATCTGTACGACGGCGATGAAGATTGGCTTCCTGAAGATTTTGACTGCGG
>JALRCK010000064.1 GCA_023262305.1 Deltaproteobacteria bacterium | reverse complement strand
TGGGCGACACCGAGCTTCGCGCGTTACTTCCCTAGGTCACAGAGTCGGTGCGCAACTCCGCGAGCGCTTTTCCTGCATCGCGCGTCACCTTCTCCATCGCGTCCACGCAGTATGACGTCCGCACGGCACCAAGTCCATCGCTTCCAAGATCCTCAGTGGCGAGTCGGAGCGCTTTCGTGAAAGCCTGCGCTAATACGAGAACAGAATCTAATCCTACGGAGTTATCGCCAAGCTCATTCAGGATATACGCGGTGATGTGCTCAACACGTGTATCGTAGGGTTCCCATTTTTGGACCCCCATGACCTCACGCTCCGCGGGACTCCGCTGCATAGCCCGGGCGACCTGTGTGTCGATAGCGTGCATGGCCTGCGACAGCCCTTCCTCAAGTTTTCCGCCCTTGGCATTCATACAGCGTATCTCCTTCGACACCGAAACGGCGTCCCTACAGGTTAAGACTCTGGCGAGGGTATCCCCGATGCGGGTTTCCGAGTCAAGAGCCCCACCTTTTTTGGATTACCTCCGCGCTGTCCCAATCCACATAAATCTGGAAGAGATCATACCATCAGCCGTTTCCATGTAAGAGTACACCTGGCGACCTCGAGGAACAGAGTACTTGACCAACATGGAGTACTCCCCTTTGTCGTTCGTAACAACCTGCCCAACCGTGGTCTCCCGGACAACATAGTTTAACTTAACAGCTCCGCTCGGGGTTCCATCCTCCGCCAGCACCCGTCCCGTCAACCGATACGTCCCGTGGCGCTTGGAACCTACGAGCTCCCTCCGGACCGTTATTCGCGCCGGCGCTGAACCCGAGAATGGTGGTGTCGGCCCTGCATTCGGAACCTGTGGGGGGCTCTGGCGCGGAGACAACACCTCGTGAGAGATGCATCCAGCATTTCGACCCAAGTGGTCAGAGATCTCCTGGACACTTGCCTCAGAGAAGCGTGTTGCTGACGGTATCGAGATACTTGGATACATCAAGCCACCCCGATCACTGACGTCATGAAACCCTCCAAAGTTATGCCCCAGCTCATGAGCAAAGATACCCGGAGTCGCAGCATCAACGTATGCCTGAGTCACCCCGAATGCCAAGGCTGGCGCGGCACAGACAGTTCCGATGTACGCGATGCCGATGACGCTGCCGTCCATATCCTTGCCTGTGAAGAGATGCTTCAGATCAACCTCCTCATGGAAATCCCCTGCCCCAGTGCCCAAATTTGCCCTGTTTTCTGCGTTGCCTGTGAAGAGCTTTAAGAGCGTGCCCGAGTCAGTCGAGGTGTATGGAGAGGAATCGGTGTACACATGTTGGCGCACGATCCTAAATCTCAACCCCAACTGCCTCTCGTAGATAGCTTCGGCGGAATTAATGATACTCGCAATCACCGCGTTGCTTGACTCTCCATACCGCGCATACCACTCCGGATCAGCATCAGTGCTGATGGTAATAACCTTAACCGCAGAGGCCTCTCCAGAGTCAGCGTCTCCAAGGGGTGGCTCATCCGTAGGGATAGGCTGAATAGTGTACTCATTCTCACCCTCAGCGTGCTCAGCGTGAGCAGCATGCACCGCCTCAGCGATACTCCCCCCTCCGACCGCCGAGCCACATGCCCCCCGATAGAATGCATGTGCCGGTACGCTCGATATCCGAGCTGATACCTTAATTGACCCATCGAGGAGAACTCGTACGGTGTAGATCCGTTGCCGACTGTGTCGGGATCCTGTTGCCCTTCCGGGGAAGGTTATTTTGAGCTCGTTTTTGATTACTGATGCCGCTGTTGGGTAGACCCGGCGACCAGACCGAACCGTGCCTCCTCCAACCGCTACCTTACCTCGAAGGAGGATAGGCTCTACCGAATCAATGAACCGCCGCCCACCTTTTTGGGCGAGGGAGGTCCAGTTCTTATTCCGACGCAGAGTAAAACGCGCGTCGATGACACCAACATTTTTTATTCTGCCTGAAACTTTTACAGTCGGAATGACATCAAAGGCTTTTGAGGACGAGGATCTGACCTTGACCTCCTGTAAGCCCTGGAGTGAGAGATCAGCCCGGTACGGGGTTGCAGCTTCGCTTATCATGAGCGGTGCCGCTACTGATAAAAACAGGGTTACAACAAAAGAAAACTGCTGAAAACAGCAACTTCTCATATCCTTCTCCACCTTCTCGTAGGCATCCATTCCCACAGCGGAAACGCATGAGCGTTTTCAATTACGATGCCCTGCAGAGAGGGAGGGCTCGAAAATTTTTCAAAAATGTTACAACCCTTGTGCGAATCCCCTCAGAGCAGCTACATAGGCTAGGGAGATCTGAGAGGTGGAACGATGACAGGCCCCACCCTCAACCCCTCAAAAGCTATGGCTCATTACGCTGCTCATCCCTATAAGAAGATCCCCCATGTGCTGTTTGTGCTTGTCTCTGTTGTCGCGGGTTGTGGGCGCGCATCTGTGGTTTCACCAGAGAAGTCATTTCGAGAGATCTCTGTTACAAAAGTCACTCTTACCGATGACCTCGATTTTTCAGGGCTCAATGAAGCGATAGCCCTTCAAAGTGGGATCTTGCGAAAGGGTGGAGATACGCCGATGCAATTCGGGTTCGAACGTATCTCGCGCAGGGAGTACGGTGAGGCCCTCGAAAAACTCTCAGCAGTGCTCACCAGCAAACGAGCACGCGAAGAGAAACTGCTCTACATCCGAGATAATTTCCGCTTTCTTGAGTGGTACGGGGGATCGGATTGGGGAGAGATCCTCCTCACCAGCTATTTTGAGCCGGTCATTCCAGGTAGCCTTAAACCTACCCCGACGTTTTCCCAGCCCTTGTATGCTCGTCCACACGACCTCGTTGTTGTTGATCTGAAAAAGTTCTCAGAGCGGTTCAAAGACGAGAGCGGGCTCCGTGGGCGCTTGCACGAGGGACATGTGAGCCCCTACTTTTCGCGGCACGACATCGACACCGATGGCGCTTTGAAGGGGCGCAAGCTTGAGTTGTGTTGGGTGGATCCCACCGATGCCTTCTTCCTTCAAATCCAAGGCTCCGGCACCGTAAGGCTGCCCAATGGCGAGGAGCTTTACATCACATACGCCGAGAAAAACGGGCTCAAGTATGAGCCGATCGGAAAATTCCTTAAAGATCGGATCGCCCCCAAACGCGTGACCATGCAGAGGATCGAAGCGCTGGTAAAAACGATGTCACGATCGGAGCGCTCAGAGCTCTTTGCGCAGAACCCGAGCTACGTATTCTTTACGAAATCCGAGCGTCGCGCTGTCACCTCGATGGGGATCCCTGCAACACCAGGAAGAACGATCGCGGTTGACTCAAAGTACGCCCCCAAAGGTGCTCTCGCACTCATCACCTTCAATAAACCCGACACTTCCAAGGCAGAGGACGTAGCGACCGGCACGCCGCCAACCGATCGAGTGTCGCGATTCGTTCTTGATCAAGACTCAGGAGGAGCGATTACCGGCACGGATCACGTCGATCTCTTTTGGGGACGCGGAGACGATGCTAAGAAAGTCGCGGGAATTCTGCAGGATCGAGCCCGCATAGTGTTCCTGTTCCCCAAGGTAAAGTAGCAGAGCGCGTGTGAACCGCGATGGCGCACAACGACCTACTGATCATCCTCAAGACTTGGCACCACCACACCAGGCGCTATCGCGGGCTGTCCATTTCGTCCAGGCACCGCATTTGGGATCAATCCTTGAAGATTAGGATCGTTTGATTGAGGAGCGTCCGGAGCCATTGGTCCATCAGCTCCCGAAGGGATCTCTCGAACGATATCCCTCAACATGTCTTGAGATTCAGTAGAGACCACCTTCGTTTTTTTGGCAGCCTCAGCCTCGGCAGCTTTCTTGGCATGCTGTTGTTGAATCGCCTCTGTAGAGCGATAGGAGGACACTCGCCCATCCTTGAACACTACTCGCGCACCACCCTTGTAGTTCCATACGAGCTCGTGCTTCACCTCACGAACGATTCGCTCTTCCGGCTCCCCCCAAGCAGCGAGGACCTCTCTGAGCGGGGCTCCCACGGTAAACCGATCATCGCCTTGAGTCTGCGCTGATACGACAGTAGGTATGCCGCTTACCGCAATAACGATCACGAACAGGCTTCGCATGTGCATGTGCACCTCCCCCTCTGCAGAGACCTGCCTCCTCACCTTCATCGTCGAGATAGGCAGCAAAAAATTCCCATTTTAGTATCGGACATTCCATGCGCGCGCATGAGGATATTCCAGTTTGAGCAAGGATATGAGTTATTTATGGAGAGCTGTCTTATCGTGGATCTGCGGAGAGAGGCTTTACCTCCCCCTCCCAGCCACCAAACCGACTTCCAAGAGGCGTGAGCGAAAAGACCTCCCACTCCTCGCCATCTTTGAGAATGCGCTCGAATTTGATGACTCCGGCGTTGATACCTTCGTTGAGATAAAAGGAGAGTTGTGCTCGCAGTGGGCTTCCTTGGTGGTTTCCCTCAACATAGAGGGAGCTATCTTTCATGAGCGTAGAGAGGAACGTCCTCTGTGCGAGTCGTGAAGCGAGATCCGCGCATGTGGTGCCCGTTTTAAATGGAGCACCTATTCGCTCAGCGACAAATTCAGCCGCTTTCTCCTGATCGAATCCCTTCTCAATCGTGCTCAGGATCTGAAAACCCACAACCTTTTCGACCTGCAGTAGCTCAGTAACCCCGGGAGTTGGGTTCAACGCATACTGTGTGTGCATCGCTGGATTTTTAAAGCTTACAACGAGTCCGGACTCCTCAAGAGCTTCAAGGAAACGAACTACGGCGCTCCTCAGCCCCCACACAGAGTCCATTTGTTCTTTGCGTGCGCAATACTGAACAACATCCTCCAACACGACTTTGCGGGATTGCCCATCAGCATCAAAGAAAACGGCCTTCAAAAAGTCCGCTCCTAACTCTCCCCACTTCGTAGTATGGCGGATGAGCTGATACGCTCGATCAAGGTTTACCCGGGGAGGACGATCTGGATTCTCTCGTCCAGGTAGCTGAGCTTCATGCGCAGCCTCCTGCTTTCGCCGCGACACCGGCACAAGACAGCCAAGTTCTTCCAAGTGAGACTCCATGGTTCACCAGTGTACATGAATTCTCCCCACTAGAATGCTTAAAAAAACTTCTAATACCTACCGATGGAGACACTCCTGAGCAAGCTTGCACACTTGAGCTGGGCTGAAACACCCGCCGCTACGATCGAGGTCGTAATAAGATGGAGAAAACAGACCCCTCGCCGAGCCTGCTGTGGACCTCAACCCGACCACCATGAACCTGCGCGATATGTTTTACTATTGCGAGACCGAGGCCCGTGCCGCCCATTTGCCGGCTGCGCCCTTGATCCACCCGATAGAATCGCTCGAAAAGTCGCGGGAGGTGGGTAGGCTCGATTCCAGGTCCGGTATCAGCAACTTTACACCGCACAAACTCACCATCCCTTTCCACAGAAACTGACACGCTTGCGCCCGCGTCGGAGTACTTAATCGCGTTGTCTATCAGATTAACGAAGGCTTGCTGCATGAGGCTCTGGTTCACAGCGATTCGAATATCATCCTCAACGGAGGAGGAGAGTGAGATAGACTTCGCTGCGGCACTTGCAGCACAGGCATCGATAGCCTCTCGCACTATCTCAGAGAGCTTGTGCGTAGCAACCTCAATCTGATCCTCGCCACCACCGGCTTCCAATCTCGCCAGCGTCAGCAGGTCGTTGAATATAGCGTGCAGCCGTTCAGCGTGCTTGCTGATAATTCCAAGGAACTTGCGGAGCGACTCAGGCTCATGCATCGCCCCTTCTAAAAGGGTCTCTGCAAACCCCTTGATTGATGTAATCGGTGTTCTGAGCTCGTGCGACACGTTGGCGACAAAATCCCGCCGTACGTTCTCAAGCTTATGCACTCGCGTCATATCCCGAAGCACGATGAGGGTTCCCGATGAGGAGCCGTCGTCTTGAAAGAGGGGCGAGCCGTATACATCGAGGATTGTCTCTGGGTCGTGATGCAACATCACCGTTCCCGTCTTTGGCACCATTGAAGATGCCGCATCCTGCATGAAACGACGGATCTCTTCGTGATGAACGATCTCCGAAATAGGTCGACCTTCCACATACGCCTTCGAAACCCCAAGGAGCGTGCGAGCAGCTTCATTCACCCGACGGACCTTTCCTTCCGAATCAACGGTAACGACGCCTTCCGTCATGCTTCGCAAGATCGCGTCCTGCTCCCTGCTGAGTTGAGAGAGCGCACTCACTCGCCCTTGAAGCTGCATCGCCATGTCATTGAGACCATCAGTCAACGCGCGCAGTCGTCGTCGTGGCGGCAGCTCAACAAGCTCCTCGAAACTCCCCCCAGCGAATCGGGCAGTCGCCTCCTCGACATGTCGTAGGGCTTCCTCTGTTCTGTAGGATATCCACACCCCTCCTCCGACGGCTATCGCCACGGAAGCAAGTGAGGTCACAACTGAGGCGCGCGAGACATCACCCGAGAAGAAAACTTCGAGCAACAAGGGAATAGCCGCGAGTATCGCAACTACCGTGCCCAGTCCAGCTAAACGCCCCCATCCTGTTCCGCTCATGACACAACAGCTTATCGGGATACGACGCCCACGGCTACCCTTTGAAACGGTAGCCAACTCCCCGAACTGTTTCGATGAGGGCACCTACATCACCAAGTTTCTTGCGGAGCCCCACAACCTGCACATCAACTGACCTATCCGTCACCGGGTAGTCATCGCCGTGCACACCATCAACGATCTGGGTTCGAGTGTACACAACTCCAGGGCTGAGCATGAGGAAGTGCAGGAGCTTAAATTCGGTATTCGTGAGCTCAATGAGCTGATTGTGAACGTGAACCTCTCGTCGAGTGGGGTTAATCTTCAAGCCCTCTACACTGAGGGTAGCCTCAACATCCACCGGGTCCGCGCCAGTTCGGCGAATCACACTCTTGATTCGCGCGACGAGAACCCCCGGACTAAAAGGCTTACTCACATAGTCGTCAGCTCCAAGCTCCAGTCCAGCAACGATGTCTTTCTCCTCTCCGAGGGCTGAGATCATGACGATCGGCGTCTTTCTGAGGACCGGATCCGCTTTCAGCCTCCGACAAACCTCCAAGCCATCGACACCGGGCAGCATGATATCCAGCAAAATGAGAGCAGGACGAACCTGCTGGGCGAGTGCAAGACCCTCCTCTCCTGTGGCTGCTAAAACCACCTCATAGTCCGACTTCGTCACGTTATAACGAACCAGCTCCCTAATATCCTCTTCGTCATCAACTACTAAAATGACATCTTTCATATGCTCTTTCCGCCATCTTTTTCTACAGCTTGAACGTTATTGTAGCGTCTTCCTCCGAGCGCGTATCGTCATATCTGAGAACTTACCAAAAATTAACAGGAACGCCCCCTCGATTTGGAGGGCTAGCCCCCGCAACAACCAGGTATTAGACTCACCTGGCAATGCACCTCTCACAAGGAACCCCTCATGACCAAAAAGATTGAATATTTTGACACCATCAACGGCGCTCCCAAAGCTGTGGGGCCATACTCTCCCGTTGTTCGAGCTGGCAACTTGGTTTTCCTCTCTGGGCAACTCGGGATCAACCCAGAGACCTCCCAGCTTATAGGTCCTGGCATTGAGGAACAAACTGAGCAGGTTTTGAAGAACCTCAAAACGGTTCTCGGAGGCGTTGGGCTCTCATTTCAAGATGTGGTGAAGACCGTTATCTTTCTGACCGATCTCTCGCACTTTCAGGCAGTAAATAAAATATACGGAGAGCGACTAGAGGGGTGTAAGCCTTCTCGGTCAACGATCCAAGTGGCGGCTCTCCCTCTTGGAGGGATTGTTGAAATAGAGATGATAGCCGTTGCGGGCTAGACATACCCGAAGAGTTACTATCGGAGCGAGTCGTCAAGGGGCTCACCCTTTCAAGTGAGCCCCTCTCCGAGGAAGTAAATTGAGGGACTACAACCAACTGCTTAAAACCCTGCCATGGTGCGTAAGTAGATACAGCTCGCGACGGATGTACATCACACCGCGAACACCTCACCCACCATTCCGACAGAAGTAATTCCTATAGCCGACATGGATCACCTCCTTTCTCAAAGCAGGCCCCCTTCCCTATAGGAGAGAAGGTACGCCTGAACTAGGCGACCGAACTTGGACCATCTCGTGAGAGATGATCGAGAACTTCTTACTACAATGAGGTCGTCGCGCGCGGAACGCAACGTCTAAAATGTGCGCCAAGTAAAAGTTTTCTCTCTTGCGCACGCTCTCATTTTATCGGCTCATCCTCGGATCGATGAGGAGATTCAGAAGCAGAGCACGAGATCTGCCGCCAATTACAAAGAACATCGCGACGTCACTACTCGACAAACAGAACCAACCCCTTCAGATAGTCACCCTCTGGATGGAAGAGACTCGTGGGATGGCATGGTGCTTGATGCAACACATCCACGACACGCACAAACCTGTTTGCAGAAACCGCCGCGCGCATCACAGCGTCACGAAACATGTCGCGAGAGATAAGCTGCGAGCATGAGAAGGTCACCAGAATTCCACCCGGCTTGATCTTTTTGAGGGCGAGCGTGTTGATAGTCTCATAGCCTCGCATCGCACGCTGCACCGCACGTTGGTGCTTCGCGAACGCCGGCGGGTCCAAAACGATCAAGTCAAAGGTATCGGGAATTTGGGTGAGGTAATTGAAACAATCCGCAACTTCAGCGTGGTGCGGCGCGCTTGCAAAGTTCGCAACCACATTTTGTCTGCACATATCGATAGCTGACTTTGATGCGTCAACAGAGGTGACAGACTCAGCACCTCCCGCAAAGGCATAGACCGAGAAGGCTCCGGTGTAACAGAAAGCGTTCAAGACATGCTTCCCTGCTGAGAAATCTCGCACTTTCTGGCGATTGACCCGCTGATCGAGGAAGAACCCAGTCTTTTGACCACTCGTTATATCTGCCAAGAATCGAAGACCGTTCTCAGAGAACGAGACAACTTGAGAAGGCTCAGCAACTAGAGGCTCAACCTCTCCACCGCTTTCAGCCTCCTCAATCTGAGACTCAACACGGCGGAACACCACCTTCGAGATCCCAAGATCCCCTACACTCAGCAAACTTTGCTGAACGGCTTCCCGCACCCTCCACATTCCGGCGGAATGGCATTGCACGACAGCGGTATCAGCGTACACATCAACAACGAGCCCAGGCAGCTCATCCCCCTCGGCGTGAACCAAGCGAAATCCCGTCGTGGCTGTGTTCCCTACAAGCCCCAGACGCTTTCGCACCTGCGCAGCATTGAGGATCTTGGCGTGAATAAGCTCAGCTTCGCTTTCAACCTCCTCAAACGAGAGCAGACGAACAGCGATGCCACGGGTACCCCAATGACCACACCCAAGCA
>JALRCK010000649.1 GCA_023262305.1 Deltaproteobacteria bacterium | reverse complement strand
TTCTCGCTGAACGTGAGATGCCGCGTTCGGCCACGGTCAGTGCCGCTGTCGGGTGTGAAACTATCGTCATTGAGAAAACAGATTTTCTTGAGCTGATTCGAAACTATCCTGCAGCGCAACAGCGAATATATCGATTGGCACAGGATCGCAAAATCGAGAATGTTGTGACCAATTGGGACGAGCGTTCGGGCTCTATCCTCGATTTCATGACACGGGAGGGACTGACGGATGCAGAGAATGTGCTGCTCATCGACTCAGACCTGTGCGTCGCATGTGATAACTGCGAGGCTGCGTGCGCAGCAACTCATGGAGGGCACTCCCGACTGGATCGGCGCGGTGGGAAGAGCTTCGCTTCAATCCAACTCCCTATCTCATGCCGGCACTGCGAGAACCCACTGTGCATGCTCGATTGTCCTCCAGACGCTCTGACACGTTTGGCTGATGGAGAGGTCATCATTAAGGATTCGTGTATCGGATGTGGCAACTGTGTCGGAAATTGCCCCTACGGAGTAATCCACATCGTTCATGATCACATTCACAAGGGGAATTCACTCCTGCGGTGGCTCGGATTGGGGACGGTGGAAGAGGGGCCTGCCAAGGCCGCAAAGTGTGACCAGTGCCACTCTCTACCTGGTGGTCCAGCGTGCGTTCGTGCATGTCCAACCGGAGCCGCGATGCGAGTGAACGCTGAGCAGCTCGTTCGAATTGCGGAATCAAAGAGGATTTAAAGGTGCAGCAAGAAACATTCCTCTCGTATCGCGGGTATCGATGGCTGATAGTAACGGTGATAGCAGCAATTGCTAGTATCGTGGTCTATGCCGCAAACGATCCGGTAGGTGGCAGAAATGGTGGAACGGCAGTCGGGTATGCGTATGGAACTATCGCCACGATTGGAATCATTTGGCTGATGTCATACGGCGCGCGCAAGCGAGCGTATAGCTCCGCGTTGGGAAGCGTGCAGGGATGGCTCTCCGCGCATGTCTGGATTGGTATCGGTTTGCTCATTCTTGTGCCGCTGCACTCAGGGTTTAGCTTTGGCTGTAACGTCCATACCCTTGCCTACGCTCTCATGGTGTTGACGATCGTGAGTGGGATTTGGGGGGTTGTTAACTACTCAACGCTCGCCTCTCGGATCGAGTCGCACCGTGGCGGTGTCACCTCCAAGCAGATCCTTGAGCAGCTTAACTCCTTGAGCGGCGATATCAACGCGATGTGCCAAGGAAAGAGCGATCAGTTTGTCTCGAGCGCGCAGCGCCTTGATCCACCTTTTTCAGTTGGATTGAGCGCATTGCTGAAGAAGAGTCGTTTTTTGCATATCGATCAGAACGTGGCTGGAGAGGTGCTCGATAAGATGCCGGAAGGGGAGCGCGATGATCTCCTGCGCCTTTTTGGATTGATCGACCAAAAGTGTGACCTTATGACGGGGTTGCTTGAGGAGGCGCGAGTGAAGGCGTTGCTTCGCCTCTGGCTGTTCATTCATGTTCCGGTCTCGGTCGCGCTCT
>JALRCK010000648.1 GCA_023262305.1 Deltaproteobacteria bacterium | reverse complement strand
GCCCCATGCTCGGTCCCTGCTTTATGCCGAGAGCCTTGAGATCCTCTCCGGTGATGGCGAGCTTTCCGTAGGAGGGACCGGTCATCTTCTTCAGCTCAACGTCGAGCATCTGATCAAAACGATCCGCAACCTTCAAAAACTCCTCTTCCGGTATGGTGGGAGGAGAGTCGGCCGACTTAAAGGTTCTCCACCGTGAGAGCTGTGGACCGAGATCTCGAATGATCCGCCGCACTCCGGGCGAGCCGCAATCAAGGGGTCGCATGTGATGGCGAACGATTGAAGCGATCGCTCGTGAATCATCAGTTGAAAAGCGAAGGTCCTTCATACGCTGCTTCGCTAATTGTTCGCTGACGGTCTCGTGAGAGTAGAAGTGTCGGCTCCCATCGGGATCAACCGAGAGGGTATGCGGTTTACCGATATCGTGGAAGATCGCGCTCCATCGCAATACGAGATCTGCAGGCGTGCGCTCAAGTACCCACAAGGTGTGCTCAAACACATCGTGAATGTGGAATTTGTTCTGTTCAAAGCCAACGGAGGGTAGGAGCTCTGGAATGGTAAAGGGGAGCGCTCCGATTGAGTGAAGTCGCTTTATGCCGAGGTGGGGAAGGGGGCTCATGAGGATCTTGTCTAATTCGGACTTGATCCTCTCGCAGCTGACCTTTTCGAGGAGATCGATGTGTCGCGAGGCCGCAGCAAGGGTTGTCGGCTCGATGGTGCGCCCCTGAGCATCGCCGAAGCGAACCATGCGTAAGATTCTCAGCGGATCCTCGACGAAACGTTCCTCTGCAGATCCTACGCCGCGGATGACGCCGTGCTCAAGATCCGCGAGTCCGTTGTGAGGGTCAATGACGGTGTGGTTCGTGACGTCATAGGCGATCGCGTTAATCGTGAAGTCGCGTCCTGAGAGATCGGTCTGAATGTCGCGAGCCGTTGAATGTGCGTCTCGTGAGCTTGGGACGCGGAAGGTCGTTACTTCGATGTGAGTTTCATCGATAACTGCGAGCACTGTTCCGTGTTGGATGCCGGTTTCGATTACGCGAATGCCGTGAGCATCGCACCGTTTCTTGATCTCGATCGCCTCTAACGAAGTTGCGACATCGAGGTCGGTGTCCGTAGCGCCGAGAAAGGCGTCTCGCACGGATCCTCCAACGAGATAGATCTCGGCGGGTGCTAGTGCTGTGATCAGTTTTTGTAAGGGTCCAGTCGAGAGCACAAGGCGCAGGTGGGCCTCGGCGTCACTACGATTTCGCCAGTGGTTGGAGGAACATGTGCCAGGCTTCGGGGACCTTTCCATGGAACTTCATATTCAGTACGGGGAGCCAATCGGGCTTCACCGGTTTAGAGAGGAGCTTCATGTGAGCTTCCTTGGGAGTCCTGCCCCCTTTCTTCCGGTTACACGACGCGCACGCGCAGACGATATTCTCCCAGGTCGTTTTGCCACCTTGGCTCCGTGGAACCACATGATCCAGGGTCGCCTCTTTGGAGGTCAGCTCAACCTCGCAA
>JALRCK010000647.1 GCA_023262305.1 Deltaproteobacteria bacterium | reverse complement strand
ATACCCGAGCACCCCTTGCCACCGATGGGTAACGAGCGCGGTGACCTCAGGTCCCAGGAATGTCCCGTTGAAGGCCGTGTCGTCATACCTCACGCCACCTGCTCCCGTGTCGTATCCCTTGTATTGCCCAGAGAGTCTTGCTCGAAGCGCCACCTGAGCGTTGTCCTCCAAGTAGAGGTATCGCCCTATAGCCGTCGACCATATCCAATCGTTGGCAAATTTGTAGTCAAAGGCCCCCTCGGTGCGAATAGTATACTGAGCGTCCGTCGCCCAGATGTATCTGCCCCACTGAGAGAAGAGCCCCGCCCCCAAAGGAAAGTCCCACGAGCCGGAGCCCAAGGTGATATCATGTCCGTGAATGGCGTTGTCCGCCTGCGGAGCGTGCACCGTTCCGTTGTGCTTCAAAGAGACGTTATGGTGCCCGGTATCCTCATGGCCATCCCCGTGAGTATCGCCGTGATCATCCTCTTGCTCCCCACCGCCCTCATCATGATGGGTATCCTCATCCTCCCCATGATGACCTGGTGCGCTCTCCTCTCCGAGGTAGTGCGCGTCACCTGTGGGCAGCTCGACACCTCCGAATACTCGCAACCGCGCGAGGAGATCTCCTTGTGAATAATTCAGAGGAACGTAGTGCGCCAAAAGATTGATATCGCCGATTCCCGCGTCACTTCCCCGCTGAACCTCGCTATCCTCGATACGTCGCCACGTCCGACTCACAACAGGAACAACGGTCTGAAACGAAACCGATTGATTGAGGTCGTATTGCCCCGAAACCTGGGAAACCGAACTCTTGAGAAACTGGTTATAGGTGTTCTCGACGTAGTGCCCGTCGCGTTGCAGTTTATCTAGGCTGGTGAACTGCTCAGCGACACTCAACCTAAAGGCGTGCGGGATCGGGCTCTCGACCTGAACCGCCGTGTAGAGAGCGCACACGTCACAGGCGCGTGCCTCCTGACAGGCACCAAACACCGCTGACGAAACGGCCAGCGCGTACCGCATGATTTTACTTCTCATCTTTTTAATTCCATGTACCAAATGATTGAGCTAGTGGGCTATCGCCACGAGCACTCACACGCTCGACTTCTAACGAGTCGCGCAAATTTTCTATGAGAGGTGCCACCTACGAGCTGGCGGGGAACGGGCGCGAGGGCGCGCGTCAACACCGATGTGAGGGGCGAGCCCAGCGACAGAGTTACTTATGACTGGAACGAAAGCTACCGGCTCCCGTTCTTGGGGCGCTACCGTGGCAGGTAACACATAACTCGCGGTCAGTGTTCGGAGCTGCCCGAACACGCACGGCTTTTGCTCCTGCTTCTGAGGTCGAGAGGAGGACTGGCGCCGTTCGTGACACCGACACTTACTCTGGGGGGCACGAGAAACAACGGCCAAGGACAGAAGTACCACTGCCACAAGCGCCGATATAGTTTTTTGGGAACGAGTGCCCGCCATGCCCGGAATGTAGCACGGCACCTACGAGATCTCCACATTTCCACGCCCCGACC
>JALRCK010000646.1 GCA_023262305.1 Deltaproteobacteria bacterium | reverse complement strand
ACAGCATCCGCTCGCGATGGGAAAGGGGGGAACTCGAGTTTCGCCTCTCCGACGAGGATATTCACATGAATATCGAGCGCTACCTCACTGAGGAGATCGGTCCAGTTGCCGGAAAGCTTCACACAGCCCGAAGTCGTAATGACCAGGTAGCCACCGATTTTCACCTGTACGTTCGGGCACAGATCGTATCGCTCTGCGAAGCGCTCAATGAGGCGCAAAAGACCCTGATAGAGAAGGCGCGGGGGCATATCGATGCGATCATGCCGGGGTACACCCATCTCCAACGTGCCCAGCCCGTGCTTTTCTCGCACCACCTCCTGGCATACGTCGCCATGTTTGAGCGCGATACCGGTCGCCTCATGGATCTCTGGAAACGGGTGAACATCCTTCCCCTCGGCGCTGGCGCTCTTGCAGGCACCACCTTCCCGATCAAGAGGGAACGCGTCGCCGAACTCCTCCGCTTCGACGGAGTGTATGAGAACAGTATGGATGCGGTGAGTGACCGAGACTTCGCCCTTGAATACCTCTCGTGTTGTGCAACGATCGCGATGCACCTCTCTAGGCTGTGCGAGGAGTTGATTATCTGGTCGACCGGAGAGTTTGCATTTGTCGAGCTACACGACTCTCTTTCAACCGGCAGTAGCATCATGCCCCAAAAGAAGAATGCTGATTTCGCAGAGCTTATACGGGGAAAAACCGGTCGAGTCTACGCATCTCTGATCGGACTCTACACGACGATGAAGGGGCTGCCTTTGACCTACAACAAAGATATGCAAGAGGATAAGGAGGGGGTCTTCGATACAACCGAAACTATACTAGGGTCGCTCAAAATTTCCTCTGCAATGATTCGAACCCTCTCGATCAATAAAGAGAACATGCGCATGCACGCTGAGCGCGGCTATACCAATGCCACTGACGCCGCCGACTACCTCGCCAAGAAAGGGCTTCCGTTCCGGGAGGCTCATGAGGTTGTAGGAAAGCTCGTCAAACACTGCGTAGCGAATCGGTGCGATCTTGCATCCCTCTCGCTCGATGTATGGAAGGGCTTCTCACCCCTCTTTGAGAACGACATATATGAAGCGATAACCCTCGAAACGGTTGTCAATCGACGCAACTCCCGCGGAGGCACGGGCACTGAAGCGGTTCTCGCCCAACTTGTTATCGCCGAGGGTCGCGAGCGCCAAGTGGCAGAGTGGATAGCCGCTCATGCGCCCATCGTTGCGTGCTAACCAAGGGCTCTCGCCGCGAGGATCCTCGTGCGCGGGCGCGTCGTTTTCCTATGTTGCTGAGGACCCGATGGTAGTGGCAGAGTTCTAGTGCGTACCTGTGCGCACCGTGTAGCGCCATCGGGAACTCAATTCATGGACACCTCTACCTTTCTTAAACGCTCTCTCATTTTTCAAGCCGAGCTTCAGCGGAATTCGTACCCAAACGCCTCTACACTGGCAGCCCTCTGTAGCTGCTCCCGAAGTACCGCCGTGCGTACTATTGACCGGTTACGCTACGA
>JALRCK010000645.1 GCA_023262305.1 Deltaproteobacteria bacterium | reverse complement strand
AGCTCCTGGATTTGTGACATCCACATCCTCTCCTGCTCTGAGATGTGTATATCCCCCTTGAATTCAGTGACAGGGATCCGAATACCGAGTTTCTGCTCTAAGTCCTGCGCATACCCATGAATAAAATGGTAGGCGTTCTGATTGCTACGATTAATAGATGCTTGGTACTCGCCATCATATCCAACATCGTACACCTCAATATCCTTATCCTCGAAGGTGAACTTGATATCTCGTGTCGGAACTATTTTTTCGTATTCATTGTTTGGCTCTTTTTGGTCACCGAGTCGTTCAACCTTGTAGGGAAGCTTCGTCACGTATGGGTTATTTTCCCATAGCTCTCCGACCGATGTGTACACATCAGTGATGAACTGTCGCGGATGTGCCCGATGAAGATCGCGCACAGCTGCGGTCATCATCATGATGTCTCCAGGAGAGAGGAGATTCACGAGAACAAGCTTGCGTCTCTTTGTCAGTATCTCAACCATACAAACGTAGTAGGCAATGGCGGTGGTTATTGAACGCTTCCAGTCACCCATCGAATTCATATTCGAGGGACACAGCCACATCTCAACTATCTACGGCGTACATCTCTGCGATTGCCGGATACACTCTCAAAACCTAGGCACCCGGCTGAATGAAATTCCCTTACCTCCTCTATCGGCAGGGCGCAGCCCCCGGTTTAGGGGAATCTCGTGCTCAGTGAGAAAATATAAAATACACTGTTTTCAGGTGGTTACAGCCATAGCCGGCTCCCTACTCTCAGCTTGGTCCCCGACGATGTCCCGGCATCCTTATGTGTCGCCCCACACATCGAGTAAGGGTCTGAGACTTATCAAAAGCGAAGATCCAACCACCATACAGTTGGTAACGATCGCCCTGTACTCCGAAACGATCGATCGCCGCCTTGATCTTACTGCGTTCAATCGGCTGTGAGAGCTGATACCACTGGGAGAATTTTTCAAAGCATTCTGCTGCCGTGAAAAAGCCCGGAAACTTCTCCCGTACGTCTCGACTCCGTCGAATCCCCTCCTCAAATTCGGCAAATGCGCGTGCATGCACCGAGCGTCGCTTCCCGAATATTTCATAAAATCCCATCAGGTCTCGATGCTTAGGGGTGAGCTTGAAACTTCCGAGCTTCTCACGAGGCGCGCGCACCAGCTCCTCTCGCAGAAATCCGCTCAAGTTTCGTCCGCTCAACTCGATCGAGCGAAGTATGCGCCCCTTCTCCTCAATAAACAAAAACTTCCCCGATGCTCGAACCACCTTTGTTTTTGATACCTTCACATCGTGTGGCACCACGATAGGAAATGTTCGAGGCACTACTCGCGATCGTCGCACCAACATAACGAACAGCCGCAGAGCGCCGACCAGAGTTTTGCGCGCATCCGGATATCGCCTCTCTATGAAGCGAGACTCCTGCGCTACCCGAGCAAAATCCCGAATCTCCCTCTCCAAGACAGTAAGCCTTGTCCCGCGGGCGATCACAACGAACTCAAGGCCATCCTTGCCACG
>JALRCK010000644.1 GCA_023262305.1 Deltaproteobacteria bacterium | reverse complement strand
GGAAGCACTGCACATGCGTCTCTCGCTGCCAGATTTTTCTCAATGACACGCTACTTTGCCGATAAGGCGAGCGTTAGCAAGCATTTTGGCCTTGGACTCTACCTTCCAGCTGAGACAGCAGAGACGATTACGTCCAGCGTAGGTCTCACACAAGCAGCTCGTGCTCTTGGTCTGCCGAAGATGGTCGTCGGAACCTGGCGCAAACGCTATCGCTCCCTAAGACCCCCTCAAGGTCACGGGATGCGCCAACGGGGAGTGACCCTCTCGGCCCTCGTTGATTTTGCAGAGAGTCGATTTAGGGACGATCCCTCACTGTCGCAACACGAGAACGTCCCGACATTCCTATCGTCCTTCGCCATTCACCAGATGGCTAAAAAGCTTGGAACATCCTTTTCTAAGGTAGTTGCGGCTCTGCCGGTATCAACACACGATCGACAGCTCCTTGAGATGCGAGTAGGCGACCTGTCGCGGTCCACCCACAACATCGTGTCTGCTGTTGTGCGCCCGTGTGTAGGTCAAAGAGCCTATGTAACCCCCTCCCGCGAATCCCTTGAGTCGATCTGTTCAAACGCAGCTGTACTAGGAATGTCTGTTCCCGAATTTTTAAGTGTGGCTGTTTCTCCCAAACTAAGCACTCGATGTGGACCGGATCAAACCCCGCCTAAATTGCCTGCTGCTCGCTACCATGTGCTGATGCAGCTTGGGCTTATCGATCAAAAAACTTTCCATAATCTTCCACTCGTTCCGGCAAGAAACCTGCTGGAGCTTATGACTGAGTGGTGCGACCGAAATAAGGTTCACCTGAAGACGGCACTCTCTCTTACAGAGCTCTCGGCTGACGATAGAAATCGCGTAACATGTGGTGAAGGCGAGGTAGCAGGAAGAAGCGTTCTCAGCATGCTCTCACTGACCCGTATGTCTGGAGACGAAGCACGCCGAGCCTTCCCAATAAAATTTGCTAACGGTCCACGATATGAAACCTCGAGCACGCGAGGAGACGTGCTCGCAAATTGGGGAAGGAGCATGAGTGCAGCGCCTCTCATCCACACCCAACAAGAGCTCTCTATCCTTCTCAATCCCAAGAGCCCAGAAGGTCCCGACCTCAAGGATGGGTGCCTCGCTCCATCACTCGTCTCTACGCTCATCTCGAACGTGGCTCAAGCCCGAAACGTTCCACCGCATAAGGTGTATGGATTTATCCACGATCTCCTTCGTCCATACAGCACCTTTCCAGCTAAACACTCAGACCTCTTGCGAGCCGTTAGTGAAGGCACACCTCCTTTGCGTTTCGCAACCATTGTGGGGCGATGCTTGATGGATCTCTCAAACCCCCAGCTGCGCATCCACGCGTACGGAACGACTAAGACAAAGCCTCTCGTTGGGGACATCCTCGTCCACGCGACGATGCACGACTACGGCACGGTGATGCGGCTCGAAGAGACCGAGGGCGGAACGGTCGCTGTTGTTGATATGATTCTGCTCAAGAGGGAGCTCGCGTTGAGAGTTGGGTGACCCA
>JALRCK010000643.1 GCA_023262305.1 Deltaproteobacteria bacterium | reverse complement strand
CGAGGATTCGCTCTGAGGTCGCCTCTACTGGCTCCGTGAACGTCATGGTTGCTCCGCTCTCGTTCGCGAATGATACTATCTGGCGGAACGTGTTTGCCTGTTGCGTTGACGTATTCGCGAGGGAGGCCGCCGCTGCGAGGTAGTGAGCCTTTCCAAACACGTTCATCTCTTTGACGGCTTGGGCATACCGAGTGAGGTCGTCTAGAGTAATCTTTTGGCGCTTCGCGAGCGCGGCCAGAGCAACCGCTCGCACGCTTGACCTCATCCCCGGTGAGTAAAAGGTAGGAAACTCCTCATTCTTGAGCATCGTCGTCAGGTACTCGTGAAGCCTGTTCTCCGGCTCTTCGGGGATCTCATATCCCTGCTCTCGAAACCAGGTAAGGGCGAGAGCCGTGTAGGCACTCAGGTATTGGTTGGCGTAGTCGTTTGAGGGCTGATAGAAAGCCATCCCGCCGTTAGGAGCTTGATTGGAGGTCATGGCGCCAAGAGTCGCTCGAACAACCTCATCCGCGCCCTTCCACTCAAAGCTCTTTGGAAGGTATCGCTTCAGGGAGATAGCGTGAGCTGCCATGACCCCCTTTGAGAGCTTCTGCTCCCAGCAATCGTAGGGGTAATCTTGCATGTAGGAGAAGGCGTCCTGAAGATTGCCGATAATCGATGAGGAGAGAACCACCCCTACCGAGCCGATACCGGGTTGGATATTGGCGGGAACTTGGATCGATTCCTTCACCTCTTTTCCGTCGGAGCTGCCGAAATTTGCCGCGGTTTGAGTGCTTGCGCGCGGAAGAACCGTAATCCTCTCGCTGACACTATCTGAGTCCTGAGTATCTCCCGCGGTGACGAAGAAACTAACGTCGCCCTCAGCAGTCGCTGTCGCTTGCAAACTCACTGGATATCGCTTGAAGGGCTCGGCGGTGATAGTGACCGTGGCGGGTTGAGCGGACGCCGCACCCTCGGCACGCGCTTGGACGGTGAGGGTACGCACTGCATCACTCCTATTCATCACCGTGAAGGTCGCGGCGAAGGTGTCACCTCGCCGCACCTGGTTCGGCAGAGCGGGGCGAACTTCCGTGCTCTTGTTTACCTTGAACGAACCGGTCCCCAGCCCCATCTGGTCCTCCTTTGTGAAGCCCATCACGAGCACCTTCCAGCCGGTGAGATTGTCAGGAGCCTCAAAGGAGATTGTGGCGTTCCCCTGAGCGTCAGGTCGCACACTCGGGTTCCAGTAGCTCACGTACTTTTTAAGAGAGCGCATATCGAGCGTTGAGCCGCCATCGCCCCCAGGATTACCCCCTTTTTTTTCGAATTTCTGCAATCCGACGAGCATCCTGAGGAGGTTGAAGTTTTTTACCTCAAGAGGATCGAGCTTGTAGAAGCCAGCGTAGGGATCGAAGTAGCTCTTGCCCCCCAAAATCATATCGAAGACCGCCTCATCAAGCACGGTCACTGCAAATTCAAGCGGGGGCTTGGTTGCATCCGTTGTCGAGCCGCTGATGTTGACCGTTACGGGGTCTCTTGGC
>JALRCK010000642.1 GCA_023262305.1 Deltaproteobacteria bacterium | reverse complement strand
AGCGTATCAGCCGCTGTCGGCATGAAGGTGGCTCTCAACTCTGTGGATCCATCCCGGTATGTGTGTGCGATCATCGGCGATGGCTCCCTCACCTCAGGCATGGCGTTTGAGGCCCTCAACCACGCTGGAGACCTCGGCCTGAAGAAATTTATCGTGCTCCTTAACGACAACGAGATGTCGATCTCGCAAAACGTCGGCGCCTTGAGCTGGCTCTTCTCCAAAGCAGTTACAGGCGAGACGAGTTCAAAGGCTCGCAAAACCTTTAAAGACCTCTACCGCAAGGGGTACGTCCCGGAGTTCCTCTACAAAGCGATTGACCGAGCCGAGGAGGCCACGCAGGGGTTCTTCTCATCACCAGCGATGCTCTTTGAGGCATTTGGCTTCCGCTACATCGGTCCCGTTGATGGCAACAACGTCGGCGAAGTTATTCACGCCCTTGAGAACGCCAAGCGACAGGACATCCCAGTCATCGTGCACTGTAGAACGGTCAAAGGAAAAGGATACGAGCCCGCCGAAGAGGACCCGATCATGTGGCACGGCGTTGTCCCATTTGACCGTTCAAAGGGTGAGTTCAAAGCTCCTGCAACACCTCCGAAGAAGATCCCCTCGTACACCGGGATCTTTGCGGACACGCTGATCGATATCGCAAAATCTGATAGACGGGTTGTGGGCATCACTGCCGCAATGCCGAGCGGTACCGGTCTGGATAAACTTCAAAAAGAGCTCCCTGAGCAGTTCTTCGATGTCGGAATCTGCGAGCAACACGCCGTCACCTATGCAGCAGGGCTTGCGTGCGAGGGGCTCCGTCCCGTGGCTGCGATCTACTCAACCTTCCTGCAACGTGGATACGACCAGGTTGTCCATGATGTCTGCATTCAGAACCTGCCCGTAACGTTTGCCATAGACCGCGGTGGTGTCGTCGGAAACGATGGAGAGACCCACCAAGGTGTGTTCGATATCGCTTACCTCCGTTCGATCCCGAATCTCGTCATCATGTCTCCCAAGGATGAAAACGAGCTCCGCCACATGATCTTTACCGGGGTGCAGAGAAATGGACCGACCGCGATTCGATATCCCCGAGGAAACGGAACTGGCGTAGCACTGGACGCAAACCTTGCTCAACTCCCCCTCGGAAAGGGAGAGATAGTGCGGCACGGCAAGGATGTACTCTTTATCGCTTTCGGTCCGATTATCGCTAACGCCCTCAAAGCCGCGGAGATTCTCGAAGCTAAGCACAACGTCTCCTGTACTATTATCAATGCCCGCTTCGCCAAGCCCCTCGACAAGGAGCTTCTGCGTGCGGAGCTCCCTAAGTATCCACTCGTGTGCACCATCGAGGACCACGCGATCGCAGGCGGCTTTGGTTCTGCCGTCATGGAATTCGCAAACGACGAAGGGATTGAACTGCAAAGCTCAATCAAACGTTTCGGTGTTGGAGATGCATTCGTGCCGCACGCCTCCCAAGGAGAGCAACACGCGCTGAACGGTTATGACGCCGAAAGCTTGGTTTCCTCGATTCTGGAACA
>JALRCK010000641.1 GCA_023262305.1 Deltaproteobacteria bacterium | reverse complement strand
GTGACGAGTAACAGGACTCACTGGGATAGACGCTGAGATTTATTTGAATAGTGTTTGAATTGCAGGTAACTATTAAGGGTCGGGTTAAACGACATGCGGGGGGCATGGCGATGGATAGATCCACATCAAACAGGGGACGATTCCCTGATCGAGCTTGGAAAGCAGTTGTATCTGATTGGGAGTCCGTGAAGGGCCCCAAGGGAGACCCTCGCGCCCTAACCGGGTCTGATATCGTTCGGATCTCTACCCTTAAAGAGCTCGATAATCGCGTAAAATCAGCGGTATCCACAGTCCGAAGTGCCCGACATTCTCTCTTCTCATTTCGGGCTCACTTCGCCCGCGAAGCTGAACTCACTAACAAAGCAGACGTTGATGGCAAGAGAATTATCACCGTTGAGAAGAGGCGCCCGCTCCTCGTGCGACTCTTAGGTATCTTTGATGGTGTCGCTTTTAACTTAAGTAACGTTCGTAAGAGCTACAACGATGCGGTGCCTGAAAACGTAAAGGAGATCGTTAAGAGGTTTGGGGGTAAGACCTTTACTCGGGATGCTAAAACTCCCAGCTCTTTGTTGCTCGCGTCAGTTCCGAAGGGCAAAGAGGGGAAAGACCTTAGCCTCAAGACCCTCATGTCCGGTGTGGATAAGCTTGTGCAGACGCTGGAGACGGCAAAAGTCAGATATCCTGAGAAGATGCGGCATGAGTTCAAGGTAGTTCGAAGTGATAACCATATCATCTTGTATCGTGAGCTTGATGGAATCGAACAGTCGATCGAGATGAGTTTCCGTCGCGCAAATAAGGTCGATATCTTCATCAATGGAAGGGCAACACCAAGCGGAAGCCTGTACAACGATGACGCGCTCAAAACTGCCGAGGCCTTTCTCAAGGGCAAGAAGATGAACTTTAAGGGTGGTACGGGGAAGAGCCAACGATTCAGCGAATATGTCGTTGTTAATGATGTGAATGCTTTGCGAAGTGCGTAGGGCACAGAAAGGATTGCTAGAAACTGCGCCCTCCGCGTTACCTAGCCAAAAAGCTCCACCGTTCAAGGACACCTCGGTAGGTGGTGAAGCATCATCTGTACAGTCCCCGTCGAGCACTCTCCTCAATAATCTCCTGAGCGTATCCCCACAGAGATTTCGAGCTTGAAGCGATGTGGCTTTTTCTATTCACCACGTCAGCACACGCTGGAAGAGGGTGCCCGTCCTCAGGTGATCCAGAGAGTAGGTGATTGGTGAGTGGCTGTAGCGCATCTAGGGAAGCAGCAAATCGAGCCTCAGGTGTTTTTCGATCCTCAAACTCTCGCCAGAGGGCATTCAGCTCATCGCGCTGATCACCGGGTAGGAGAGAGAAGAGTTTGTGTGCGCTGTCGCGCTCCCGCTGCTCTTGGTTTTGAGTAGAGCTAGCATCATATGCCCAGGTATCGCCGGCGTGAATTTCGACCAGATCGTGAATGAGGAGCATCTTCAAAACTCTCAAGAGGTTGAGGCCGTGACTATCGGTGTGCTCGACTAAAATCATGGCCATGAT
>JALRCK010000640.1 GCA_023262305.1 Deltaproteobacteria bacterium | reverse complement strand
CCACCTACAATCACCGCGAGGTCTCCTGACTCCGAGAGGAGTCCCTTCATAGCGCGCTGATTTTCAGACGTCGCGTAGCACAACGTGTCTCGCGTGTCAGCGTAGTGCTCACCGATCACGTTCTCGCCATATCGGGCGACGAGAGCCTCTCGCACCATCGATGCTATCTCACGCGTCTCTTCAGCCAGCATAGTCGTTTGGTTCACAACGCCAAGCCGAGCGAGGTGTCTGGCTGGATCAAACCCGGCCGAGTAGCGCCCCGCGAATTCCGCGAAGAACTGCTCACGTGGCAGCTCGCCACGGATATACATAGCGAGGCGAGTGGTCTCGGCCTTGTCGCGCACTACGACACTTGGTCCATCTAATTGAATGTGAGAAAATGTTGCTCGAGTCTCCTCGTGCGTGTGCTTGCCGTGAATCACTATCGCGTGTCCTTGCTGAGCCAACTGCTTACCGCGCTTCCATACCTTCTCAACGAATGGGCACGTCGCATTATAACTCTGAGGATCGATCCCAATCGAACTGAGTGCATCGAACATCTCTTTCGTGGTGCCAAACGCCGGCACAATCACGACATCATCAGAACGGAGCTCGGAGAACGGAATCAATTGCTGACCGTCCGCAGTCTGAAGAAACTTAACGCCTCGACCTAAAAGATCGTCGTTCACGTGCGGATTGTGAATCATCTCACTCAGGAGAAAGATACGCTTACCGGGATTCTCCTCAAGGGCTCGGTAGGCGATCTCAATAGCGTTCTCCACCCCGTAACAGAAACCAAAGAATCGAGCGAGATGAAAGACAACGGGTCCGACGTCTACCCTGCTGCCGTGAAGCTCCTCTTTGCGGGCATCTTGCTCAGCTCGACGCCTCTTGATCTGACCGATCAGGTCCGACCTGTACGAACGCGGAATGTTGAAGTGCTTTGGCATAGTGTCCAGAAGGATATCATGCACGGCAGGCTACAGTCCACGCCGGAGGCTGGGAGCAGAAGCGCCCCTATTCGCTAATTATTTCGCCGTAAACGGCCTCTTCAGGCGCCCGCTCAGGCTCAAACTCAGGGGTACCCAAGGGGGCTACCACGACCTTGTCGAGGACGGGTGGCTCGGGGGTCGATTCCGTTTCAGCATGGGGAGTCACCGCCTCGCTCGCAACGCTGATGGAAACGACCGGCTCGATCTTTGGGATCACTGCGGGGGTTGGCGTTGGCGCTGCCGTGAGCCCCTTTTCGGATGCGCTAGTCGGTGTTGCAGCATGCGGCGTCGGAGTGGGAGTAAAAACGAGTGCCTCTAGGGGATCAGAGGAATTGGTAAATATGGGTCCAACACGCAAAGACATCTCTCGATATCCATCCGCTCGGATGAATAGGGATACTGCCCCCACACACCCTAACCGCCCCTCTCCCCGAAGCCCCTTACGATTGAAATTTGAGTACGGCACCAAGAGGTCCTCAACCGCTCGACCGTTAGCTCGACGGAGGATGGATGCCGAGTAGGTTTGCCCAGTTGGATCTGCAGCATCGTACACACGCGTCTC
>JALRCK010000063.1 GCA_023262305.1 Deltaproteobacteria bacterium | reverse complement strand
TCTCTCTCTTGTTGTTCTCTCGCTTGGTGGAGTGATTCACCACGTTATCAACGGTGGTACGAAGCAGTCTGATGCCTTCAGAAAAGGCACCATGATTACCCATGGCGTGGGGCTCCTGTTGCTGGTGGTGGCGGGGTTCGGAATGTTGGCCAAGTTGGGAATCTATTCCCCTCCATCGTGGGTTGTCGGGAAGATCGTTATCTGGCTCGCGCTTGGTGCGTTCGTGGCGATGGCGTACAAAAAAGTCGGGTTGGCTCGCAAGTTTTGGTTCGCCGTGCCAGCTTTAGTAGTAATAGCAACCTTCCTCGCAATCTATAAATAAGTCGATCCGGCTAGAAGATCCCTGTTTGTCGAGCGAGAGGCACTCGCTGAGCACAAGTTCGGGCGCGGCATCGCGAACGTATTTTACGCAGCTGTACGAGCAACCAGTTCGTAGGTGGTTGTTCGTTCTTGAGGCTCGAGTCCTGCGGCTGTGATCAGGTGTTTGATATCACTTGTAGCAAGTGCATCCGGGGAGCGCGATCCCGCCATGTGGTAGATCTTCTCCTCCGTGACGGTACCGTCGATGTCGTTTGCTCCGCAGAGGAGCGCTGTTTGAGCAGTCTTGATTCCGAGCATCACCCAGTACGCTTTGATGTGAGGGATGTTGTCGAGCATGAGCCGGCTCACAGCAATGACGCGCAGGTCATCAACTGCTGTGGGTGCGGGGAGGCGCTCCATGCGGTTTCCTTCATTGTGGAACGCCAGGGGGATGAGGACTTGAAATCCATTTGTTTCATCCTGGAGCGATCGAAGGCGGATGAGGTGATCGACGCGCTCTTCAATCGTTTCAATAGTTCCGTAGAGCATCGTGCAGTTACTCTTAAGCCCAAGGGCGTGGGCCTGTCGATGTACATCTAACCACTCTTCTGCTGTGGCTTTATCTCTGCAGATTTTCTTGCGGACGCGATCCGCGAATACCTCTGCTCCTCCGCCCGGGAGCGATCCAAGACCGGCTTCCATCAGGTTCTTCAACACCTCGGCGTAGGTCATGTTGTACTTTTGGGCGAAGTAGTGAATCTCAACTGCGGTAAAGGCCTTGATGTGGAGCTCAGGGAACTCGCGTCGAATCATGCGCAGAAGGTTCGGATAGTAATCAAAGTCGAGGTCGGGATTGAGCCCGTTAACGATGTGGATCTCGGTCATGCCCGGTTTGTAGCGGTCACGGATCCACTTTTCAGCTACCTCTATCGTCATCGTGTACGCTTTAGGCTCGCCCGTCTTGAGGCGCGAGAATGAGCAGAAGAGGCAATCCGCCTCACATACATTCGTTGAGTTGAGGTGAAGATTCCAGTTGTAGTAAGTCGTCTTGCCGTGGAGTCTTGTGCGAACCGAGTGAGCCAGGCGCGCAACTGCAAGAAGGTCCGGATGGGAGAAGAGGAAGCAGCCCTCCTCTAAGGAGAGGCGTTCCCTGTTTGCTACTTTGTGCTCGATCGATTCGAAGGTGATCATGATTGAAGGCTCATCCAAGACTGGTAGGCTCTGCAAGCACTCATGATACCCAAAAACGTCAGATAAATACCAGCGGGGCCGATCAGGAGCCCGGACGGTATCCCTTCGTCATTTCCGGTCTTTTTGAGGAGCTTCGAGGCTAAAATAACCGCGATGACGACCGCGATGTAGGGGGAGGGGAGCTGGTTGCACATCGCCATCGTCGCGATGATTGTGGGTCCAACGCAGAGCGAGAGGCGGAAGAGGGGGGGGGGCCACCGTGTGGCGCCCGAGTTGATTGAGCTCGCATGCCACGATGCTTCAACGGCTCCAACGCTTGCCCCGATCGCGAGAGCGCAGAGGGCGCTTTGCCAATCGAGTGTGTGAGTGATGAAGAGGAATGAGACCAACGCTGTGAGCGAATGCCCGGTTATCGCTCCCACAAAACCGGCGGCGGGTCGCGCATTTTCCCACCCTGTGCGAGACATTCCTCGAACCGAGAGGATGGCGAGTGTGAGGATGAAGATACCTTGAGAAGAGAGGGTTCGTAAGTACTGCAAGAATCCGATCGAAATAGCCCCGCAGATCATGGTAGCGAGAAGGTAGCTGCGGGTCTTCTCACTCACTTCGCGCTTGGCGTTCATCCACAAAATCGCCGTCCCTTCAGTCATATTCCAGGTTACGAGGACCATGAGGAGTGCAAGCCATTGCTTGATTAAGATCCCTGCCAACACGGGGTCGTCTGGTGGAGCTGGAACGATAGCGGCTGGCGCGGCGACGGGAGATAGTCTGATAGCCGCATAGAGAAAACTCGCCCAAAATCCTCTGTTTTTCGTCATGGTGTGGAAGGTAGCGCGAGTGGTAGGCGCGCAAAAGGGGCGTTGTAAGGTGGAAAGAGGCGAGAACAGGGCGATTTCGTAGTTATGAGGCGTGATTATTATGAGGGGGACTCAGTTCGTGTATTGAACATGGATACCTTTAGGCATAGTGTAGGGTGTATGGAGAGTGTTTCGGATATGTCAAGTGTTTCGCGCCCTGTTTCTGTTGGGGACGTGCGAAGCATGTTTGATCGGATCGCTCCCACCTATGACAAGCTGAACGGCGTTCTAAGCTTGGGGATCAATCGGTGGTGGGAACGGAGGTTGGTTCGCAACCTTCCGAAGTCTTCCGGTGGATTGGCACTCGATGTGTGCACCGGAACGGGAGCTCTCGTACCTCGACTCTCTCCCCACTATCGTGGAGTTGTTGCCGTGGATATCTCGACTGAGATGTTGTCACGAGGGCGCAAGCGTTGTCAGCACCTTCCTCAAACAGCGTGGATAGAGTCCGATGCGCAAGAGATGCCATTCGCTGATGACTCATTCGATGCGATCTCGGTCTCGTACGGCGTGCGCAACCTCCCATCTCCTGAGCGTGGGCTGCGTGAGATGTTTCGGGTGTGCCTGCCAGGGGGATCTATCGGTGTCCTTGAGTTTGGTCAGCCGACGAACAAGATCTGGAGCACGCTTTACCAGTGGTATTCAAAAAATGTGATTCCTCGCATAGGTGCCTACATCTCGGGCGATACCGGTGCGTACCACTATCTCCCTCGCACGGCAGCAGCGTTTCCCTGTGGTGCTGAGTTTGAGGAGCTGCTCAAAAAAACAGGGTGGATTCCCCGCAAGACTATCTCTCTGTGTGGCGGAATCGCCTACATCTATATCGCAGACAAACCTGCCGTTGTTTGCTAGCCGCTGGGATTTTTAGGTTCTAAAAACGGAGCTTTAACTCCTGGCTTAGGCTATTGTGGTTGATGCTGTCTACAGTGCATGGCCTGGTTAACCACACGGCAGGGCGAGAGTTAAAAACAATAAGTCATCAACAAAATGTGTGGGGAGTCGCAGACGGGATAACGACATCCCTCTTCGTTTTGCCACATGGGGAATTCACATGTACAAGCAGGTATACGTGCAGATGCCATCACTATCCCCCCTCACTTCGTGTATGGTCCAAAATAAACAACTGTCATATCAGCTGTTTGAGTTTTTGGCTCTCAGATGTGGAGTCTATAGCGCAAGAGAGGGTGCCCCTCTGGTGACCTCATAGAGATATGGTGGGTTACGTGTTAGGATTACGGACATGGTTACCACTTCAGAAGACGTATGGGTTGTTGGAGTTACTGGCGCTAGTGGGGTCCGGTACGCCACCCGTTTGCTTGAGGTGCTCCCGAGCCTCGTTAAGGAGGTGCACGTTGTATTCTCGGACGCTGCTTTGAGAGTTCTCAATGACGAAGAGGGGGTGGCTATCAATCCATCCTCACTCTCCCTAGAAAAGCTGACCGGTTCGGCAGCAAAGAACGTAACTTTTTATAACCCTCGAGACATCGGCGCCCGGATAGCTTCGGGCTCCATGCTCACGACAGGCATGGTCGTAATCCCATGCTCGATGGCTACCCTCGGTGCGATTGCACACGGTATTCCGAGCCACCTCGTTCATCGCGCCGCGGATGTTCATATGAAAGAGGGGCGAAAGTTGGTGCTCGTTCCGCGAGAGACGCCGCTCTCACCAATTCATCTCGAAAACCTCCTGAAGCTAAGTCGATATGGGGTGAAGATAGTTCCAGCGATGCCGGGCTTCTATCACAAGCCCGAGACGGTCCAAGACATGGTGGATCAGTTTGTGATGAAGGTTCTTGATTCCATGGGAGTTCCGAATTCTTTGGGATCTCGGTGGAAAGAGCCTGGTGAAGCGGAGTAATGCTCGTATGACACTCACTCAACGTCTGGCGGTGTGGGGAAGTCTCGTTAAGTTTTCGCACTCCGTATTCGCTCTGCCGTTCGCGCTTATGATGGTGGTGTTCGTCGCTTCAGAGCGAGCCGTAAGCGCATCTCAGATCGTTCTTTTGATCCTCTGCGTAGTTTCAGCGCGCACCGCGGCGATGGCTTTTAACCGCTTCATCGATGCAGAGATCGATGCACGAAACCCGCGCACGGCGAAGCGTGAGATCCCCGCCGGTCTTGTCACCAAGGGAAGCGCGCTTGCGCTTGTTGTTGCAAGTAGTGGTGTATTTATCGCTGGATCGTTTGGCTTGGGCACCCACTGTTTGGTGTTGTCTCCGGTCGTGCTTATGGTGCTCCTAGGATACTCCCTGATGAAGCGTCTGTCGTCGTGGTGTCATGTAGTGTTGGGGCTCGCGTTAGCTCTCGCTCCGGGGGGTGTTTGGTACGCACTGACTGCGGAATGGTCGTGGAGGCCTGTGCCCCTCATGGTTGCGGTTATCCTATGGGTGTCCGGATTCGATATTTTGTATAGTTGCCAAGACGCTGAGTTCGACAAAGAGCAAAGTCTCTTCAGTGTGCCCAGCGTACTCGGAATCGAACATGCCACGAAGCTCTCGATACTTCTGCATGTGCTGTCCGTTATCGCCCTTGTCATGAATGGGGTGATCTTTCATGTCGGCGGCGTCTACTGGCTAGGGGTCGCCATCTTCGCAGCCTTTTTGGTTTCTCAGCACCGTACAGTCCATACGGTCGGGCTCTCTTCGATCGATCAGGTCTTCTTCACGAGGAACGGCGCCGCCAGTATCGCGCTCTTCGTATGTGTTACCCTTGATGCCGTTGTGTAGTACGGAGGCGAGTCCGTGCCCTCCGACCGGTATGGTACGCAAGGTGGCGAGATAGCTGAGACCTCCTCTGAAGCTTTAGTGTGGAATGCCGGAACCGGGTAGTCTATCATGAGGCACAACCCGGAGGATCTGTGGCGCGAATAGGAATTTTAGCTGATTACAATCCAAGCTACGAAACGCACATCGTGACCGACAAGAGCCTCGCTCTTGCTGCATCGAAGCTTGGTATCAAGATCGATGTGGAGTGGTTGCCCACACGAACCCTCAACACGATAGATCTTAACTCATTCGGTGGGTTAATTGCAGGCACGGGTGTTTATGAAGACCGAGGGCTCGTTTTGGAAGCGCTCCGTATCGCCCGCGAGAAACGTATTCCAACTCTCGCAACCTGTGGTGGCTTTCAGTTTATGATTATCGAGTATGCTCGGAATGTCTTAGGGCTCAAAGGGGTCGGGCATCAGGAGTTCGACGCCGATACTGGCGCGCACATTATCACTCCGCTCGAGTGTTCCCTAAGGGGAACTGAAGGGGGGATAACCATTGAGCGAGATAGTGTGGTTGGTGAGCTCTACAAGACCGAGCGTACGACTGAGAGATTTTACTGCGCCTTCGGGATCAATCCACTCTATGTTGAGGCACTTCGTGAATCGCCTCTGCGGGTAGTGGGCACGGACGATCAGGGGCTCATTCGGGTGACTGAATTCCCAGCACACCCTTTTTACGTCGGTACGTTGTTCGTGCCGCAAGCTGCTAGCCTCAAGGACGCTTCTCATCCACTCGTCGAGGGATTGGTGCAGGCGGTGCGTTAGTGGGAACTGTGGCGCAGAATCTTACGATCCTACCGATGGCTGAAACCGATCTCGCTCAGGTACTGGCGATTCAGTCGGTGTGTTATACTGAGGTTGCCCCTGAGTCGCGTGAGTCGATACGGTCGAAGCTTCAAGCGTCTCCCTCGACGTGCTTTGTAGCGGTTTCCTCAGGCGCTGTGGTCGGGTATCTGATCGCGTTTCCTAGCAGTTTTGAGAATCCTCCCACCTTGAATCAGGAGCTGTGCGAACTCCCCAGTAAGCCAGATTGTCTCTACCTTCACGACCTCGCTATCTCTCCGAGCGCTCGCGGTCTTGGAGTGGGCGCGGCGCTCGTCGCCAAGTTTTCCGAACAGCTCAAGAGGTTTAGGTTTCCTCGCGCGTCCCTGATCGCGGTTCAGGGATCTGCAGTGTACTGGGAGCGATTCGGGTTTCAGGCCGTTGATGTGAATGACCAGATACACGAGAAATTGCGAAGCTACGGGGAGCGCGTTGTCTACATGGCGCGAGAGATGGAGGAGTAACTCATCCCCGTGACTACCCGAGCACCTTAAGGATCTTTGATCGCCACTCCTTCGGGCCGACTTCGTGAACTGAGATCCCCTTGCTGTCTACCGCGACAGTAACAGGCATATCCTTCACCTCAAATTCATATATGGCTTCCATGCCGAGATCCGCAAACGCAACGACTCGAGATGCGGTGATCGCCTTTGAAACGAGGTACGCCGCACCGCCAACTGCCATGAGGTAGACGGCCTTGTGTTTCTTGATTAGGTCCACCGTTTCCGGGCCACGCTCGGCTTTGCCGATCATTCCGAGCAGTCCCGTCTCAAGCATCATCTCCGTGTACTTATCCATGCGTGTCGCGGTTGTGGGACCGGCTGGTCCGACTACCTCACCACCTACGGGGTCAACTGGGCCTACGTAGTAGATGAAGCGATTGTTGAAATCCACCCCGTCGGGAAGCTTCTCACCGCGGGCAAGGATGTCCGCGATGCGCTTGTGCGCAGCGTCACGCCCGGTGAGGATCTTGCCTGAAAGGAGAACGGTTTCTCCAGGCTTTAAGGTGGCGATCTCATCCCGTGACGTCTTGGAGAGGTCAAGCCTTCGAGCGCCAGAGCCGAGGGAGAGCTCGATCTTTGGCCACTGATCTAGCGATGGTGGCACGAGGTGCGCAGGACCTGTTCCGTCGAGCTCGAAGTGAACGTGCCGGGTCGCGGCGCAATTCGGGATCATCGCGACTGGCAAGGAGGCCGCGTGAGTAGGATACTCAAGCACCTTCACATCAAGGACCGTCGAGAGTCCACCGAGACCCTGCGCACCGATTCCGAGTTGATTTACCTTCTCGAATATCTCAAGGCGCAGCTCCTCGGCGCGGGTCTTTGGTCCACGCGCTTTAAGTTCATGGATATCAACTGGAGCCATGAGCGACTCCTTTGCCAGGATCATCGCCTTTTCGGCTGAACCTCCGATACCGATCCCCAAGACCCCGGGTGGGCACCACCCTGCACCCATGTGGGGTACAGTCTCAAGAACCCAACCAACGATATCGTCGTTCGGATTAAGCATCTCTAACTTCGCTTTGTTTTCGGAGCCCCCGCCCTTTGCGGCGATGGAGACTTCAATCTTGTCGCCGGGGACGAATTCAACGTGGAGAACGCCTGGGGTGTTGTCCTTAGTATTCTTCCGCTTTCCCGCGGGGTCGCTCACGATAGAGGCGCGAAGGGGGTTTGACTCGCTCTTGTATGCGCGCCGTATGCCCTCGTCGAAGAGATCTTGGAGGGGCTTGCGAGAGTCGATCCTGACCTCCGTTCCGATCTTGACGAATCCAACGACGATTCCGGTGTCCTGACAGAGGGGGCGATGCCCCTCGGCTGACATGCGTGAGTTCACTAGGATCTGTGCGATAGCATCCTTGGCGCTCTTTGACTCCTCGGCCACGTAAGCTTTGTGCATCGCTTGAATGAAATCCAAAGGATGGTAGTAGGAGATGAAGTGCAGCGCGTCGGCTATGCTGGTGATGAAATCGGATTCAGTTACTATCTTCATACGCTCCTCTCAAGCGGTTGTTATCCGAGGTCGTTGTTGCGTCGTTCGCGATAACGTTCGCCTGGCAGCCAAAGTACCCCCTCAAGGCCCGTTCCGGCAACAGAGGATCAGTCGTATTGAGTAACGAACAGTCCTGTTTTGCCGCCAGTTTTTTAGCTCCTCAAGTGTGATACACTCCGTACGTTTGTGCGTTGGGGGACGCTGTAAACGTGACACCATACCGTGACGATCGGGGAAGCAGAGGCATATCGCCGTCGGAAGAGGCTCTTTCTTTTCCGTCCAGGGCCGATCCATCGCGCGTTCTTGGGAGTGCCTTCGTTAATCTTCGTTTCTCGCTAGAAAACATAGACGGATGCCAAACCGTTCGTAGTCTCCAAGTTGAGGCTGTTCACCCGAAGGTTATTGGAGACAAGCGTGTCTTTGATCTCTCATTCATCCTGCCCCAGATAGCTCTCCGTAACCGCACAACGCTTGCTCAGATCGTTGACCCCACGCTCTCCATGGACGCTCGGATCGACGCCTTGAGGGTTGCCGTTCTCAATATCGCCGGGGTGACAACGCCTGTGCCTCCACTTAATGAGCCCCGTTACGCCTCGGGGCACTCTCCATCCGCCGATGGATTCGAGCCCAGCTTCTCAGTCCGGCAGGTAGTCCTCACCCAATTCGGGGATCTTTTGAGGGGCTTTAGTCGACGGGGTGTAACGGTCATTCGAAACGGTGAGCCGTGGATCCAGTTCCACATCGTGGAGGGGCGTTCAGGATTGTGTGACGCTTCCCTTGTAGTGCTCCCAACTGGCCTGGAGCTTCCACTCCTTGATCGGGAAGGCAGAGCCGTTACTGACGACACTCTGAATGGGGCTGTGCATGATTTCACGCACCTTTTGCTCAAGGGACGATACGAGCCAGAGCTCAAGGTGCTTGAGGCGATGGCCTCAGAGATCACGAGCCGCGTGAAAAATAACCCCGAGGCGCCGACCTCGCTCACGAGAAGAAATTTTGGCCACGAAATCCTTCTCGGCGCTCATGATGGTCTTATCTGGTCAAAAAATGCCGAGGATGTAAAGAGTCACACACACGAACCTCTGCCGGGTCAGTACTTCGAGCCTCGAGAGCTTCCTGACGGCCGTGTGCTCTGGATTCGGCATCAATCCCGAGGGATCTCATCAGAGGTTTCGTTTGTGACGGATTCCCTGGAGGGAGGGCAGTGTGTCATCTCTTTCCACTACCCGCTGCACGCCCACTCGAGGGTGTCGCGTGTCGCCAAGAGGATTTCGGCTGGAACAACATGGCCCCTGTTTCAGGAGATAACAGAACTCCTTCACGCCGAGCCTCGAAGTGGATTGTCTCTGATTATACCGACCTCCACCGATAGTTATCCCCCTCCAGTCAACGCGCTGACGCGGGAAATCGAGCGGACGGTTACAGGGATTGAGTGTGAACGGGGGCTGTTTCGCGAGGGCTTTGATCGTTTTGACCAGTACCTTCCTGATTTTGTCTCTGAGTTGGTTAAGGGCCGGTCGCCTT
>JALRCK010000639.1 GCA_023262305.1 Deltaproteobacteria bacterium | reverse complement strand
CCAGGATCAGCTCCTGATATACCTCGTCTAAATTCACGAACTTTTCTCCATACTCTTGGAAGAGGGTTAGGAGGGAGTCCCCTCACCCAAACTGTCCCCCGACCGGCTACGAAGAGCATGCGCAGCATCCAAGAGAAAAGCAAGCCGTAGCAACCCTTCAGGCTCTCCTGAGAGTTGGATCTTGCCTGTTATATGCGCTTTTTGAAGGGTCAGCCCCCCTTGTACGAGCTCCGCGAGCACCTCATTGCTTCCCGCAACCCAAGACTGGGCGGCAGCACCATCTGTCACGCGCCCTTGCAGCAGGTTAATCCCCATCTTTTTACCACCAACATCGAAGCCTATTTCCAGTGGGGATAACTCAGGAATTTGCGGAGATGCAGCTGCCAATGCTGATAACTCTTGAATCCAATTATCATGACTACTCATAAGCACATCATGCACCCGACGCATGTGGTTGTCACCTGGCGGCTGATAAAAATGATGGGAGATACTTAGGCAACACGGATGCCAGGCGCTATCAATCCGAAAGTCAGGAGAGCCAGGGACAGTTCGCTCACCGTTTCGCCTCATGATACGCCACACTCGCGAGGATGGCGCCAACGGCCATAAAGAGAAGCCCTATCAGGATTGGGGGCCAGGGGTTGGCGAAGAGTCCGGTGCGCAAGGTTGAGATCCCTGGATTGCCCTCGTGATAAAACACACTCACCTCGCCGCCAAGCGGGTATTCAGAGAGAACCTTTTGAGCGTCCTCGCGCGAACCGGACCCATGCACACCAAATCCAAGTCGTCTTCCTTTGTAAGGGTTACCATTCACACTGTAGGAATACTCAACGTGAGCTCTTGAAATTGATCCACTCTCAGACTCTTCGTCAGCTATATACCCATCATCAACACGCCCCTTCACCGAGGGCCACGACTCACTCGCTCTCCCATAGAGGAGGAGATCCAGCCCGAGTCTGGCAGAGGCGTATCCGCCAAGTGTCGAGCCGATAGTGGCGACCAAAAGGAGCGCCAGCACAAAGAGCTTTTTAGGGGTTACATTCCATGACATGCGCTCTCGACCGTATAGCCAAGCGTCCACCTATGGCAACCTTTTCATACAGCAGGGGGCACACATTTTGTAGTATCTCTTGTGTAACTCTCTGGAACCGCCCGGGTTCGCTTAGTTTAGTAAACCAATGTGGGCTTTCTTTTGAGGTCACTCTCGGGCGATGTGTACACTCATGGGATGAGCGAATCCCTGCACGTCGTTTGGTTTAAACGCGACCTCCGCATCCAAGACCACACCCCCCTCTCATTGGCGGCTCGGGCGGGGCGAGTGCTCCCACTTTATGTCTTTGAGCCCGAGGTGTGGAGCTCTCCGGACATGAGTGCCCGTCACCTCTGGTGGGTGACCGAATCGGTGCGGGAGCTCAGAGAGTCCCTTGCGACGCTCGGGCAACCATTGGTTATTCGCACAGGGGATGTCGTTGAAGTCTTGCAAGGTATCTTGGAGCGGTTCGGACCATTTGCCCTGTGGTCCCACGAAGAGACAGGAA
>JALRCK010000638.1 GCA_023262305.1 Deltaproteobacteria bacterium | reverse complement strand
CCTTGGTTGACATCTCAAGCAGCATGACCGATGAGCAAGGTAAAACCCTTCTCGCGAGCGCTCAGCGACTTGCTGGCTCAATCGACGCCCCCCTCAAGGTCATCCCATTTGCTAAAACATCAGCGTCCTCAAGCGCGCCGATCGCCTCGTACACCGCCATTCGCGAAAAGGGATCGGGGCTCGATCCGAGCGCGACAAACCTGGAGGCTGCTATTACAAGTGCGCAACGGCTTCGAGCACCGATCGTATTTCTCCTCTCTGATGGATATGAATCACAGGGACACGCCCTCTCCGCGGTTTCGGCGGGCTCAACCTCTCGGGTGTTCCCACTCACTACCGACGGACCTCCCGATGCTCAAGGGATATCGATCTCTCAACTCTACGCCCCTCAGGTAGTTAAATCCCAACAACGGGCTGACGTGCGGGTCACCCTCTCTAACTCCCTCACGACACCGTCATCTGGGCAACTAACGATCAAGCACGGTCCTGAGACGATCCTTTCAAAAGAGGTCCCCCTCGCCCCTTCTCAAGATACAACTTTTACTGCGCTCACCGACCCGAACGTTGAGGGATTAAACGCGATTACCGCCACCTATTCTTGGAGAGATGAACAAGGTTCTCACACCACCTCACGCACGACTTGGCTTTCAAGCGAGAAACGCGACAAGGTACTCCTCCTCTCTGGCTCGACAGCCGATGACCGCTACCTCTCGGAGATCTTAAAGGGACAGGCCTACCAACTACGGAGTGAGATCGCGTCGAACGTGTCCTCCGCCTCACTCGGCTCACCCAGTGACTATCGAACGATTATCTTAAACAACGTAGCGCTTTCCGCCATCCCATCCCCATTTTCAGAAGCGATCGCGCCCTTTGTCAGAAACGGTGGAGGGCTCATCACCATTGGCGGAGACACCAGTTATGGACTTGGCGGCTACATCGGTAGCGCCCTTGAAACGGTGCTCCCAGTGCGGCTCGTCCCTCCACACGTTGAGAAGAAACGACTCAATGTAGCTGTCCAGCTCGTGATAGATAAATCTCGAAGCATGGCGATGGATTCACGCCTTGAATTCGCCAAGAGCGCTGCGCGCGAGGTTTTAAACTCGCTCAAGGATGACGATTACATCGGTGTTATAGGGTTTGATGATGTGCCGTTCATAGCGTTGCCGATATCGCCTGTTGGAAATGTTCGAACCTCCGCTGTTGATCGTATCAGCCGCCTCTTTCCGACCAAGAAGACAAACCTCTTCCCCGCTCTCGATGAGGCTCGACGGGGAATGGCTCGCATTAACGCCGGGCGCAAGCACGTTATCGTCCTTACTGACGGCAAGCTCCCTGACCCTGGACCTTACTACTACGACCTCGTGAAGCAGATGCGGGTGCTCGGCGTGACGGTATCTACAGTGGTTGTAGGGAACGATGCTGACGATGGATTCTTGGCGCAGCTCGCCGAGATAGGTGGCGGCTCGTTTTACCAAACAGCGGATCCGAGAAACCTACCGAAGATATTCCTCTCTGATGTAAAGGTCGCCTCAAACGAAAGATC
>JALRCK010000637.1 GCA_023262305.1 Deltaproteobacteria bacterium | reverse complement strand
GGTTGTGACCTATCTTGTTCGCAATCACGGACAGGCGTTTCATCAAGGTATCTCCCTCATGACGCGCCTGATGTCGAACTCGGGAGAGGGACGGGCACGAAGCCAGGAGCGTTTTGATGTCATTCCTTGGGGAGAGCGTAAGGTCGTTGTGCGATTCCCGATCGAGCAGGTTTCAGGACTCTCCGCCGCGCAGCTTGCAGCAGCGTTTACGGGGCTTGAGGATTTCGTTGTTGGCTCGGCTTACTACTCTCAGATGAATCACGTCCAAAGCTCGGATGATGGGGAGCGTGTTGAGGAGTGGCAGGGTGAGGAACTGAATCCTGCAACATGGGACGGCCGGCGGTGAGGAGCCTGGCAGCTTTCCCTCCGTGATAGACGTTAATGTTGCGGGCGTCGGGAATGGCAATCGTCAGGATTGGAGGGACCGCGTACCCGCGGTCCGGGTATGTTCCATGATACGAGTTGGATCGCGATGATGTCCCGTAGCGATATCACGATTGCGGGTTCCGGACCGCGGGTACGCGGTCCTTGCAGTCGATTCGGAGGAGTCTCTTTGGGGGGCCGGCTTACCAGACGCTCTCGACTCCGATTCCGCGTTGGTGAAGGCGCTTTCGAAGAAGATTAAAGACCTTGTGCTCTATCAAAGAGACTGCCTGTTTGGAGATTCCGTAGACATCGCCGACCTCCTCTAGGGTCATTGGCTTTTTCTCTGGATCGGTTGGATACCGCATCGACAAAATCTCCTGAGTCCTCGTTGGCAGGTCTGCACTGCACTCATGCAAAGCCTCGGCGATGTGAGCCAGGCTTCCAGCTCTTTTGCAGATCTCAGAAGAGTTGTGATCTGTCACCGGCAGGAGGTGAGGAAGATGTTCTAGGTAGTGGTTCTCGGTAGGAGGATGATCCTGAAGAAACCCGTTTTCGAAGAGGTATCGTATGAGTGCAGGGTCTATTTGAAGCGAGGGGTTGGTATCTGCAACGCGGCGGGAAATCTCCCCATACGTCGGGTCGCGGCGAAGCTCTTGGGTGAGGGTCTCTCCAGCACGAAGCACAACCCATGACGCTCGTCGATATCGGTCGGGCGTGTACACCACATCGCTCTTTGTGGCGAGGGCACGTCGCATCGCTGCCCAGATATTGGCACCCGCGTAGGTAGCGAAGCGGTTGTTCCCCGAGATCTCCGGGTCATATCGATCGATAGCACGATTAAGCCCCAGCGTGCCCTCTTGAAAGAGATCTTCAAGAGCGAAGCCTGACCCACACACTCGCTCGTATCGATGAGCGAAATATCGGACGAGCTTGAGGTTCGCCTTGATCAGAGTTTCTCGAGCCTCTTCTCCCTCGGGTCCTCCGCGCCGGATCGTTGCGAGGAGCTCTCGCTCCTTCTCGCGTGTAAGAGTCGGAGAGTTAAAGAGAAACCGTGGAAGGGTATCGTAGTTTACCGGCCGGATCTCCTCTTGCACCTTCTCCCACCTTGTCCAGGTATAGAAGGCTCGGAATGGAGTGTTCTCATCGCAGGCAGGGGACTTAGGTGTTACGAGGTCCGCGAACTGACATGAG
>JALRCK010000636.1:1284-1558 GCA_023262305.1 Deltaproteobacteria bacterium | reverse complement strand
GCGCAGTTGATCTGCGAGATTGCAATCAGGCGCTTCCACGCCCGATGACGGTTGAGGAAAAAGCAGGATTCTTTGAGGTACTCAAAAAGGTCGGCTTCAAACAAGTCGAAGTAGGGTACCCAGCGGCGAATCAGGAGGAGTTCGAGTTCATCCGATTTCTGATCGAGGGGAAGCGCATCCCCGCGCACGTGATCCCTCAAGTCCTTACCATGGACCGAGAGGATCTGATCAAGAATACGTTTGAGGCGCTCAAAGGGGTTCACCAAGCGATCGT
>JALRCK010000636.1:0-1274 GCA_023262305.1 Deltaproteobacteria bacterium | reverse complement strand
CAACCTCGATTGATCAGCGAGAGATCTTCTTCAAGATGACCAAGGATCAGGTCATGCAGGCCGCCGTGAACTCAACAAAGCTGGTGCGAAAGCTCGCGGCCAAGGTAGACTTTCCCGTCCAATTGCAATTCTCTCCAGAGAGCTTCACTGGGACCGAGATAGACTTCGCTCTCCAGGTGTGCGACGCCGTAGTGAACGCGTGGGAACCGAGCGCTGATGAGAAGGTTATCATCAACCTGCCCGCCACCGTAGAGCTCTCGCGCCCGAACGTCTACGCTGACCAGATCGAATGGGTGGCGAGACACCTGAAGCGTCGCGATCAAGTTATCATCAGTCTTCACAATCACAATGACAGGGGAACAGCGGTCGCGGCGACCGAGCTGGGCCTCATGGCTGGAGCGGATCGTGTGGAGGGAACCCTTTTCGGTAACGGCGAGCGGACAGGAAACCTCGATATCGTAAACGTCGCCGTCAACCTCTTTAAGGAGGGGATAGACCCCGAGATCGACCTCTCAAACATGCCGTGGATGATTCAGGAGTATGAGAGGTACACCGGCATGAAAGTTCCCCCTCGACACGTGGTCGGCGAGCTCGCCTTTACCGCGTTCTCTGGTGGACACCAGGCGGCTATCAAACCCGGACTCGATTATCAGAAGACCGCAACGGATCCTCTGTGGCGCGTACCATACCTCGGCGTGGATCCAAGCGACCTCGGTATGGAGTACGAGCCGGTGCGCCTCAACGATCAATCCGGAAAGCATGGCGCGGCGTACTGTCTTGAGGAGAAATTCGGTTGCCAAGCTCCCCGAGCGATGCTCAGCGAGCTCGCCGCCATGGTCAAAGAGTGGTGCCACAACCACAAAAAAGAGGAACTCAAACCCGACACGATGTGGCGAATCTTTGAGGAACGCTTTATCAAGCCAGCAGGAGACATTAACCTCATAGACTACACCCTCTCGAGAGAGGGAACGAAGGTCAAAGCGTTTCTGGAGGTCTCGGTTAACGGCGAAGACAAGCGAACACTCACGGGAAGTGGCAACGGTCCGATCGACGCGGCAACAAACGCACTCAAGCAACTCGGATACTGCTTCGACGTACAGTCGTTTAACGAGCACTCGCGCGGAGAGGGGTCAAGCGCCGAGGCTGTAGCGTACGTTCAGGTCACCTCTGGCGACCGATCGCTTTTTGGAGTGGGTATCGACCCCAGCACGGAGCACGCAGCCTTGGAGGCGCTTGTCGCCGGAGTAAACCGACTCACCAGATGATCTAAAGGG
>JALRCK010000635.1 GCA_023262305.1 Deltaproteobacteria bacterium | reverse complement strand
ACCTATCTGATGGGAATAAGAGGCTTTGTAGGGGTGGAGCCGCATGGGTATGAAATCCGCTTCGTTTGACTATGACCTGATCGTTATCGGGAGCGGTCCAGCCGGGCAGAGGGCCGCTGTGCAGGCTGCGAAGTTTAGAAAGCGGGTCGCAATTATCGACCAACGGGAGGTTGTGGGAGGGGTGTGTGTCAACGTCGGGACAATCCCGAGCAAGACCTTCAAGGAGGCGGTGGTCTTCCTCTCTGGTTATCGCCAGCGCTCGGTATACGGCGCTGCGTTTCGAGTCAAGAGTGACATTAAGATGTCTGACCTGACCTTTCGGTGCAATTGGACCACCGAGTCTGAGATCGAGACCATTAAACACCAGCTCCAGCGCAACCATGTTGACATCTTGCACGGACATGCTCGATTCGTTGACCTGAACACAGTTGAGATTTCGTCGATCGCCTCCGGGGGTACTATCAAACGGAGCGCAGAAAAATTCATCATAGCAGTGGGCGCACAGCCGCACCGGCCTCCTCATGTTGAATTCAACAACACCTCAATCTTCGACAGCGACAACATTCTCACGCGCCGAGAGCTCCCTCGAGAATTAACCGTTGTTGGCGGAGGAGTAATCGGAACTGAGTACGCCTCAATGTTCGCGGCGCTTGGTGTAAGCATCACTATTGTTGATAGCCGGAAACGTCTGTTGGGCTTTATCGACAGCGAAATTATTGAGTGTTTGCAGTATCAGATGCGTTCGATGGGGGTCGAGCTTCGGCTCGGAGAGGAGGTTGAGAGCTGCGCAACACGCGATGACGGTCAGGTTGTTACGGTGCTCAAGAGTGGGAAGGTAATCGTCTCGGATTGCGTTCTGTATTCGGCAGGACGCTCAAGTGCGACAAACGATCTGGGACTTGAGGTGATCGGGTTACCAACGAAGGAGCGCGGAAAATTAGAGGTAAATGAATGTTTTCAAACCTCGGTGCCACATGTGTATGCAGCGGGAGATGTGATCGGATTTCCGGCGCTCGCCTCGACTGCCGCCCGACAGGGACGACTCGCCGCGTGCTTTGCGTTTGGCATCGATGAGAAGATCATGGATATCCCCCTTCCGTTTGGGATCTATTCAATCCCCGAGATATCATACATCGGTAAGACGGAGGACGAATTGATGGAGCACGGGGTGCCCTATGAAACTGGGATTGCTCGATATCGCGAGATAGCGCGCGGACAGCTCTTGGGCGATACGAACGGAATGCTTAAGCTCCTCTTTGATCGGGGCACCGGAGAGATCCTCGGTGTTCATATAATCGGTGAGCACGCAACCGAACTGATCCACATCGGGCAAGCCGTTATGGGTCTCAACGGAGGGCTCGCCTATATGAAGGATGCGGTATTCAACTACCCAACGCTCGCTGAGTGCTACAAGGTTGCAGCGCTGGATGGGTACAATAAGTTGAGGGCATAGGGAAGAACAGCACGACCCGACTCGCTCCTACGTGCACGTTCACGAGGGGGGATGTGCCCCCAAACGGCTTCCTCATTCTTACGGGGGCTCGTCATACGGAGTGGCTGCCCATCCC
>JALRCK010000634.1 GCA_023262305.1 Deltaproteobacteria bacterium | reverse complement strand
AGAAACGCACGCCACGGCGCTGCAAGCTTCTCGGCTCGCTTAATAATCTCACCTACATTCCCCCTAGAGAGCTCGGCGACTGATAGAGCTGCAAGCGCGTCTGTGGTCTTTGATAAGACTGGTTGCATCACAACGAGAGACATGACCATGGAGAGCGCCATGACCATTGAGGCGCTCGGCGCTGTTTGAGTGCCAAATCCACTGCGCAACAAACTCAACACAATTGAAAACTTAAGATAGCAGGTTCCGATAGCTATCAAGAGTGGAACGAGACCAATCCCCAAAGAGATGATGAGCAGGGCCTCAGGCGATAGAGTTTTCATCTCGCTCCTCCTGACTTCTTCGACCGCGCCGTAGGGTCCCTCCTCCTAAATTCTCCATAGGGCTTTCCCGCCGAACTTCGAGGCTTGAAACTTTAATGCCGAGTTCAGTCAGCTTGTTCACTAATCCAGGTCGGTGTCGCTCAAGGTGCTCTGAGAGTTTTCCGTGCATAGTCCCCACAACTACTCCTACGTCACCAGACTGCGCCGAGGCGATTCTACACACCAGCGGCGCACCACTGTGCTCTACGTTGACGGTCAGAGTCGGTGCGGTAGGTTGGCTGTCAAAATGCATCGACTGCAAGGAGAGCGTATCAGCTAAATGAAGGGGGCTCTCAACACACGTTGTAGGCGCGGGTTCGGAGACAAACAAGCGGGTTCCCACGTCGAACGATTTGGGAGGAAGCTGCGGGTCGATGACGAGCTGGGGTTCGCTCATAACCGAAACCTCACGGACCTCTGCCAGCGGCGTCTTTGTCGGTCGTAGCCGAGCAAATTCGCGCCCTGCCCTTTGAGCACTGAGCACTTCATCAACCTGTTCGCATACGCGCTCGGCGCGACGATACTCGCACTTAAGGTGATGCTTCTGTCTCATCTTAGAGAATGTGTCGATAGCGAACTTTGTGCGCATCACTTTAGAGACCTGCGTGCACAATTCCTTTGATACACCTTGATGTTGGGCTTGCGCCTCACGCAGAAGGCGGTGCGCCTCCAACGCTCGCGCCAGAGGAGTCCCAGTTGTCCCCGCACTCTGGCTTCCATGTGCTTCACCCTTGGCCGTAGCGGCTTGAGAGATCTCCCTCCAAAATTTCTGCTCGCGACGCTGAACATCACTCCGAGCCCGAGATTCCCTCTCTTGAATACGCCCCAGGGACGAAACCTCTCGGTGGTGCTCAACCGAAGCCTGAGAGGTCTTAGCGTGCAAGATATCTCCACGAATCATGAAGTCCTCACTGTGGTTGTTGAAGCTTACGAAGCGAGGCGACCGCACTCTCAGCGACCTTTGATACAACCTCAACTCGCAATTGGTACTGCGTTACATCGAGCTGGAGACGTAACAGTCCCGAAAGGTTTTTGAGCGATTCTTGACCGCTGGGGGTTGTTGTTTTCGGCTCTGAAACGTAGCCGGATACCCGCGAGACAATATCGTGCCACCCCCCTGTATGGGCTTCAGTCCCCACTGCCACCATCTCCCCGAAGTTGGGGGTTGCCATATCTACCGACCCCGTTGCCATCCCTATTTTCATAGCC
>JALRCK010000633.1 GCA_023262305.1 Deltaproteobacteria bacterium | reverse complement strand
TAATCGGCTCTGTATGGAAAGGTTGGGACTTTGTTTATGTTGCCAAGACCGAGGATCTCCCAAAGGTCCGCAAATGAGTGAATCACATGTGAGGGCTCGCTAAGTCGGAGGGCCTCAAGCGCATGGTACTTCCAGTTATCCTGTGGTGAAAAAGCGATTGTCTTAATGCCCGCCCGTTTCCCAGCGATAATATCCGATTTTGAGTCTCCGACGATGTAGGCGTGTGAGGGCGATATGTTGAGCCTGTTTAAGGCATGATGGATCATCTCAGAGTCGGGTTTGCCGTGAGAGACGTCCTCGATGGTCAAGACCGCGTCAAGGAGGTGCTCTATTCGCCACCTTGAAAGAACGGGCTCAATAGCTGTCCTCCGCGAATTGGTAACTATGGCGATTTTAAACCCGTGCTCTCGAAGTGCTGAGAGGGTCTCTGGCGCTTGAGGATACGGGGGCACGTCGCTCATCCGTTCGGTAGCATTCTCCCAACACCGTTGCTTGAACTTCACTCCGTCGGCTATTGCGTGGGTCCGAACGACTTCATCAGGGCAGGTGTTGAAGCAGTGATGGATAACGGTTTCGTGAGGTAGCGTAACCCCATGCTCCCGTAATGCAGCATCGAACGCATCTGTCCACGCTGGAAGGCTCGCACCTAGCGTGCCATCAAAATCGAAAAGAACGCCTCTCGTGTCCTGAGAGGTTGTGTGTTGGTGCAATGTGGGCATGGTGCCGATCCTACCATCAAATGGCAGGCGAAGGTACCCCCGCGCCGGAACGTTGCTGGTGTAGAATCAATCAAATCCTAGCGGCTAAGCACCCATAGATCCTCTCTCCCATCGAATTTCAGAGTCTCTGTGCTCGATGATTCGACCCCGTTTATGGTGATCGAGACGGGGAGGGGGATCTTTTGCCCAGCCGTAGCTAGGCTGGTCTCTGGAAATCCTAGGATCGTAAGCTCCTGAAAGAGGTCCGCCCGGTCGATTGCGAGATCGAATAAGACGGTTGATTTGGTGAATCGACCGGATCGAAGGGTTCCATCGAGGTCGAAGTAGCTCCACGAACTCCCTGTGCTCTCTCCCTTTCGATTGAGCTTGAAGGTTCGGGAATAGCGCCCGATCGTAACGACAACCTTCGCCTTATCTGGCTTAAACCTTGACCCCACACCGATACGCCCCTCGATAGCGAGGTAGTCTGATGAGCGATCGTTGTCAAAGACGAGCTCTGCTGCCGTGACCTTAAGCGCCGAGGAGAACCCTGCAACAACTATCGCAAATGCTGCTGAGGCACTTCCATAAGCGTTACTCGCTGAAAGGGTTACCGGGTATGTTCCGCTGCTCGTTGGGATGCCGGTTATGACATTGTCTACCAGCGCAAGTCCTGGAGGGAGTCCAGTGGCAGAGAGGGCGATCGGAGCAGAGCCGCTTACAGGAATAGCAAGAGAGAAGGCCTTTCCAATCGTTGCGTTCTGGGTGTTGAGGGATGAGAAAGCCGGTGCCGTGGTGCTCGGAGCACTGCCGGTGATTGCGCGCACCCAGGTGACAAGGATATCAGCGCGTGTGTTGTAGGAGTAGGTTCCGAACTCGGA
>JALRCK010000632.1 GCA_023262305.1 Deltaproteobacteria bacterium | reverse complement strand
CATCTCCATTTCGAGAGATAATATCCTCGCGTACCCTACCCCCTGCCGCGGCAACCTCGAGCTTTACTCCGCTGACATGTTGACGAGCGATTGAAAGGGAGCTGGATACCGCACTCTCAACGTGTGTACTGAAAAAAAGCTCGATCGCTTCATTAATGAGACCACTCGCAACGACGAAGGAGAGCGTCATCGGGACGATTGCTATCAGTACGAACGCCCCCATAAGACGCGAGCGAAGCTTGGCTCCCAAGATGCCTCGCCGCCGCTCAAATATAAGCTTCACCACGTTTCGTCCGACCATCACGATCAGGACTAACAACGCCATGATGTTGAGATTGACGAGGGTAAACACAAGGAGGTTACTGAAGAGCGATTCATCCTCAGACTTTGCACCAAAAACGATGTAACCCGCTAAGAGCGCGAGAAGGACCGCGCACGCCCCGAGCGCCCACACCATCCGCCCCTGAATAAAATTGAGCAGTCTCATCGCTACAGAGAAAAATTAGTTAGTATCCTCACCCTGACCACCGGCTTTCCGAGAGTGTACAGAGAAATCAAGCCAACCTGAGTCAGACTCCACAACATTGAGGATGCCGAAGGTCAGAATTTGGGAAAGTTGCGCCAGCGTTCGGTTCACGCTTCCTTTGCACGCAAAGATCGTTCTTGCTTGAAGGTAACCACGCTCATGCCCAAGAAGTTCAGACTCGTCACCGGCCAGAAAGGACATAGGGACGTTATCCGCGGTAATCGCTGCGCTGATCGCCTCTTCTCTCGACGGGATACCCACGGCGACCGGATCCGCATCGTCTCCAAGGCGATCCTTTATAACCTTGTAGCTCTCCGTGATAGAATCGTAACTTATCGAGTGGTGCTGCGTTCGTTCACTTGCACAGGCGTCGAGCCAACTACTCCGCTTGCGACAGAGGCGCACCTGAAACCGCAACTTGGCCTCTCGCCCACTTTCCAGACATCCAGCGACCTCGTCCTGAACCCCCGGGGCGCGGATAGTAACGGCCGTATGAGAGGAGTCCACCCACACGACTTGGAAGTAGGTGCTTGCCATCGCCAAGAGAGTAACCAGGAACAACGCGCGTCTACTCACAACTCCACCTTTTGGGGCTTAATGAAGGGACCCCTACTCTTTCCCAAACAACGAGCCCTGCGATGACCGAACCCTATAATCTCTACCCAAATGGCTATAGGCCCGCTCGGTAGCCTCGCGCCCACGCTTTGTGCGCGCAAGGAAGCCCTCCTGAAGGAGGTACGGCTCAAAGACGTCCTCAAGGGTATCCCGGTCTTCACCCAAAGCTGCTGCTATTGTTTCGATCCCCACCGGACCACCATCAAATTTATCAATCATCAATGAGAGGAACGCCCGATCGGTACGGTCGAGCCCGAGAGCGTCGATCTCAAGGAGCTCAAGGGCCTTCCGAGCGGTCTCGCTCGTCAGCGAACCCGCTGCGCACTCCTCTGCGAAATCACGAGCCCGTTTGAGTAGTCGGTTGGCGATACGAGGAGTTCCCCGAGAGCGAGCCGCAATCTCTCCGGCAGCTCCTTCATCGCACGAGACCTCAAGGATC
>JALRCK010000631.1 GCA_023262305.1 Deltaproteobacteria bacterium | reverse complement strand
AGCCGGTTGGGTTTTGGTTCTCCATCTTCACAAAGAGTTCGCACGGACCGGTGTCGAAGCGCGTAATCTTTACGATAGGGGTGTTCCCGATGAGGTCTAAGACAGAGTGTGCCATAAGCGTCCGCTACGTTGGTGAATACGGTTTTATACTCCAGGGGGGGCGCTAACCGAAAGGAGAATCATCGGGGAGGGGGGGCTTTGACGACTAATCTGAATCAAGAGGCTCGCTGGATCAGGATGTTGTAGGCGGTCTGTATTTCAATCATCTTTTCATGAGCCACCTTACGCAGGTCCTCGCCCAGATGGGCTACTCGGTCGGGATGGTAGTCCTTGGCGAGCTCCTTGTAACGGGCGTCGATCTCAGAGCGACTTGCGCCCGGTTGCAGCTTGAAGACCTCATATGGATCAGAAGGTTTGGAGGAGGTGGGGTGCTGAGGCTCGGATCTTTGAGCCCTTGCGCGCTGCTGGCGGTCTTTCATAACCCGCCAGAGTGCCAGCCCGAAAACCAGGAGATCGTCGATTCGCCCGAATGGACCAAAGATGTCGGGGATGAGGTCAAGTGGAAAAACAAAATATACGAGAGCGAGTATAAGAGCGGCTTTCGGGGACTTAAGGAATTCCATAGGGAAAGAGAATAGCCCTATTACCTCAAGCTCACAAATCGTTTGGTGCGGCCGTGTTGGCATCGTTTTTGCGGTCCTTGTGGGCGTGAGAGACGGGATAAAATGTCTATCGGTGGTCACCTTTTCTGGGGTAGTCTACCGGAAGAGCGCCAGAGTCGCGGAGAGCGTGGCTGGCGTGTAGCGATATCGTGAGAAGCACATGACTAACCCGACCATCAAAAGAGAGATCCTTGCGGCGCTCAGTCACCCAGAGGCCGAGGACGGCCTGTATTTCAATAACCTCATCATAGTTCATGAAGAGGAGGAGCGTCCGATCGTTCGAGGAGAGGAGAACGAGGTCATCGAGGCGCTGCGGGATTTAGTGAAAGCAGGCACCGTGGAAACAACTGGAAACGGGCCAGAAACTATATACAAACTGAAAAGCTCCCTGAACTAGGGAAGGTCCTGGAACTTTTCGCCTTCTCTATTTCGCCACAGCTAGCGTACACGACTTGTCTGTCGCACTAGACGTTATCGCCCGGAAAGTAACTAAGCGTCCGGGTACGCCATCTTCAAGAGCTCTGCGTAGTTCCTACACACATCGGTGGTTGTAAAAATTCCCACGAGCTTTCCATTTCGAGTAATCATGGCCGTACCGACGCGTATCTCCGCCATATGCATTACAACATCATCGACCGGGGTGTTGTACTCAGTTATGTAGGCTTCTAGGTTACAGACATCGCCAACATGGAGCGTCTCTTCCGATTGAGATCCCCCTGCAAGGGCGAAGGCAAGCTTTAGGTCTCGATCGGAGATGATCCCAACGAGTCTTCCCTCGGAGGTAACTGGGAGGTGTCGAATGCCCTCTGATGCCATGATCGCTTGAGCGTCATGAATCGTCACCGAGGCCTCAATTGAATGAGGAAACGGGGTCATCATTGAGTCGATATGCGGCATCGGTTTCATAGGAACCTTGAGTTA
>JALRCK010000630.1 GCA_023262305.1 Deltaproteobacteria bacterium | reverse complement strand
GAAGCCCCAATCTATATAATGCATTGGTCGCTTACACCGCGGAGTGAGAGGCTTCGTTCGGCCTACTATGAATGCGCACGACCGTGTATACACACCGTCTCGCTCCCGCGAGGATATGCTCACTCCTCTCGACCTTAAGGCTCGGGCCCAGCACTCGTTGAAAGAGCTCCAGCTCGCTAGAACACAACTTCACACACTCCCGAGCGGCGGAACATATCGGACAGTGATTCTCAATCAGAACAGGAACTCCATCGAGTGTGTCGAAGCTCGCCATGTACCCCTCTTCACTTCGTAGGTGAGCGAGTTGTCTCAGTTTATCCTCAATCGTTTGACACGATTTTAGAGCTTCTGAGTAGCGAGCGAACTGTTCGGCAGCGCGTCCCTCCAGCACCTTCTCGAGCGCGCCTTCCCCGAGCGTCCTCCGAATCCCAATCAGGATATCCCGACTCAGTGCCTCATGGGCGTTAGGAAAGAGCCGATCACTCGCCGCGCTAAGGCGCCATACCTTGCTGGGGCGCCCCCGACCCCTGGGGCCAGCCTCCGCGCCAACAAAACCCTCCCGTTCGAGCTCATAGAGCTGGAGCTTAACTGCCATCGGGGTTACAGCAAGACGCTTCGCCAGAGACTGTGATGTCATGGCGCCCTCTGTTTTCAGTAGCTCAAGAAGCTTGTTTCGCGTGGTCATTTCAGTAGGTTAGCAGTATTTTGCGATTTATGAAAGAAATTTCTTTACTTTAAAGTCGGGACTGATATTTTCGAAAGTAAATACTTTTTAAATTAATGGAGGTCCTATGACCAGAGCTACCGAGATCCTGCCCAATACCTACCGATTCGAGGGAGAGCGATTTTACGGGTCCCAAGTAGGGACCTATCTTCTCAACCTCCCGAAACAGGTAGTGCTCATCGATGTGCCCGCTTTTCGACCTGACTCCGTGGAGTTCGTGCGAAGCTTTGGGAAGCCTATTAATTGTATCGCTACGCACGGGTCCACAATTATAGGTGACTCAAGGATGTGGCAGAGGGAGCTTGGGGTTCGGATCCTTCTTCATGCCGCGGATCGCGGAAACGAGTGGCTCGCTGGGGAACCCGATGAATTCCTCACCGGCGCAGAGACTCGGATTGACCGGCTGCGGGTAATTCACACTCCGGGGCACTCTGCCGGGAGCGTCTGCATCTTGGACCACGAGACAAAGGCCCTTTTTTCGGGAGATACCCTCGCGGGTACTCCATCAGGAAGGGTGAGAAGTCTCCAAGATTCAGTTCATGATCAAGACTCGGCTCAACGGACCGAAAGCGTTCAAAAGCTCCTGCGTAGGGACTTCACCGCGGTTTTCCCGTTTCACTATTCGCCCATACTGGTCAACTCCCGAGAGCAGATCGCAGAGCTGCTCTCTTCCTATCGGGGGGCTTCATGCGCGGCGGTGTGAGCGAACTTACGAAACTGGCGACGGCGGCGTTCCTCGGTGGGCTCTACGTCCACCTTCCGATCTTCGCGCTCTACTTTGTAGGAGAAGGGGTCCCCCTCTCGCTGGTGGTAACCGCGCAGGTCTTCTACGCGGTGGCTTGCTTCCTTGGTGAGATCCCA
>JALRCK010000062.1 GCA_023262305.1 Deltaproteobacteria bacterium | reverse complement strand
ATCAGTCGGCGTATTCGTTGGAGTGTCCGTTGAGGCAGTCGTCGGAGTGTTCGTCGGCGTTACCGTTGGCGTGTTCGTTGGGGTTTCAGTTGGGGTGTTCGTTGGTGTATCTGTGGGGGTTGCACTGGGAGTTACAGTTGGCGTCATCGTTGGGGTCGCCGTTGGAGTCGAGGTCGGCGCAATTGTCGGGGTGTCAGTCGGCGTCCCGGTCGGAGTTTGAGTTGGGGTTACTGTCGGAGTAAGGGTAGCCGTAGAGGTCGGTGTATGAGTGGGGGTCTCTGTCGGAGTCTGGGTTACTGTTGAAGTTGGTGTGTTTGTCGGCGTGCCTGTGGGGGTATACGCTGGTGTAGGAGTGTTCGTAGCGAGAAGATATACAAAGTCAGCCTCTCCGCCTCCTACATCGGTGAGCGAGGTCCAACTTGAGTAGTTCATAAGGGGGAAGTACTGAATTCTTGCCCGCCAATGGTAGGGGGTGTTGCCCGTGAGTCCCGTGATGGTCTTTGTGAGATCCGTGCCTCCAGTGCCTAAGTCAGTCCAGCTTCCGTACTGAAGGCTTGAGTTGGCAAAGGACGTGCCTCTAGATTTGTGTTCAACGACCAACCGCGCGCGTGAGCGACCCATTGGGGATCGGGCCGTGATCTTCGCACCGAAACTGGTCCCCCCCGTGTCGCCACCAATCTGGATTACATTTCCCGCATTGTTGAGTTGGCGCGGAGCCCTCGCGAGACCAGCACCTCCGTTTCCATAATAGAGAAACGCTGCTCCCTCGGCTGATTGTCCATTTGCGTAATTCGACGCGCCAATCAACACGTCCGAGTAGCCATCACCATTGACATCGCCATTTCCAACCGCACTCTTGCCAAGAGCAGCCGGGTTTTGATCGGAATCTACCTGCCAGGAACCCTGAGTCGTGATCCCACTACCACTTCCCAAGAGGACGAGCGCCCTTCCCTCATCCACTTGCCCGTTATCGTATCCCCAACTACCAACAACAACATCCCCATAGCCATCTCCATTGACGTCACCACCGGAGTGGCATGCGCTGACATATGCCTCAAGTTGATCCATCTCATACGTAAATGCCGGAGTTGTTGCGAGACCAGTTGCGGAGCCTTGGAACACATAAGCCCGCCCCTCATCGGTGCTTCCGTTGTCCAAAGCGTAAGCCGATATTGCCAGGTCGGAATATCCATCGCCGTTAACATCTCCCGCTGGACCCAGGTCGTTACCGAACTGGGCTGCAGAGTTCGGCTCGAACGACCAGCTTGAGGTTGTAAGTGGTCCCGAGGCGGATCCATGATAGACCCAAGCCTTGCCCTCATCAGTTGTTCCGTTGTCGTAGAAATGAGAAGACACAACGATGTCGCTGTATCCATCTGCGTTTACATCTCCGATGCCAGCGACGTTGAGCCCAAAGTATCCATTAAGCTGATCACCCTCCTGAGTCCATGCTACAGTGGTAGCAAGCCCGCTCGTTGACCCGAGGTAAACAAATGCCTTTCCCTCGTCGTTTTGACCGTTATCGAAGCCGTGTGCCCCGACGATTACATCGAAGTAGCCGTCGGCATTAACATCTCCCGCTGAGCTTGCAGAGACGCCCATTTGAGCCCCGAACGTGCCACCTGTGTTGTTTCCCTCTACCTGCCACGCCGATGTGGTGGCGAGGCCAGACGATGAACCGAGGAACACAAGCGCACGCCCCTCATCATTTTCTCCGTTGTCGTAGTAGACATCTCCCACTATCACGTCGGAGTAGCCGTCTCCGTTCACATCACCAGCGCCACCTAAACCGTACGCCGTCCCACCGGAGATCTGATTACTCTCGTGGGACCATCCGATCGTGGTGCCGAGCCCCGAGGAGGAACCATAGAAAAGAACCGCTCGCCCCTCGTCTGCCGAACCGTTGTCGTACATCCAGTCGCCGACCAAAGCGTCGGTGTATCCATCGCCATTGACGTCTCCAGCGAAGCGGAGATAGTACCCGAGGTCGGCGCTTATTTGGTTACTCTCGAAGCGCCAGCCAGTAGTGGTTGCGGGTGTACCGGCTGAGCCGTAAAATACTAAGGCGCGTCCCTCCGCCGATTCGGTGTTGTCCCATGAGTCAGCACCAATCAGGATATCGGAGTAACCATCTCCGTTCACATCGCCCGCCGTCGAAACTGCGAATCCAAATTCGGTGTTTGCTTGATTCGACTCACTCGTCCATAAGGCTGTGGTAAGAAGTCCGCCCGAGGACCCTCGATACACATAGACCCCTCCCTCTGCAGATTGCCCGTTTGTGAACCCGGGTGCGCCGATAACAACGTCGGCATAGCCGTCACCATCCACATCTCCAGCAGAAGCGGAGCTCGTTCCAAAGATTGCTCCAGCGCTATTCGGCTCAGCAGACCACGAAACCGTCGTTGAGGGACCGCTTGCGGAACCATGATAGACCCAAACCTTGCCCTCGTTGCTCTCTGTGTTATCAAAATTCTTGGCACCGACCATGACATCGGCATAACCATCTCCGTTCACATCGCCTGCAGTTCCCACTGATGTTCCGTAGTTGGCAGAGGCTTGTGATGATTGCCCCTTCCACGCAGTGGTGGTGACGAGACCACTGGATGAGCCAAGGTAGAGCCACGCGCCACCCTCATTGCTCAGGTTATTATCCCACTGGGTGAGCCCCACGATCGCGTCCGAATAACCATCACCATTCACGTCACCCGCGGTTGCAACGGTCACCCCAAGGAACGCACTCGCCTGGTCCGATTCAGCATTCCATGCCGTTGTAGTGGCAAGTCCCGTGGAGGAGCCGAGATAGACCCATGCTTTACCTTCATTCATGGATCCGTTATCGAATAGTGATGCCCCAACGATAACGTCTGAGTAGCCGTCACCATTGATGTCACCTGCAGTCTCCACACTGTCGCCTAGCTGTGAACCAGCATCGTTCGCCTCGGCGCTCCACGCAGATGTCGTCACCAACCCACTCGCGGAGCCGAGATAGACAACCGCGAGACCCTCATTTGATTCTCCGTTATCGAAGAGATTCGCTCCCAGGATAACGTCCGAGTACCCATCGCCATTTACGTCTCCTGCTGTGGAGGCACTGAACCCCAATTGGGAGCTGGCCTGATTATTCTCCATCACCCATGCCGCTGCAGTTCCAAGACCGGTCGCCGAGCCGTGATAGACGTACGCGCGACCCTCATTACTCTGACCGTTGTCGTACAGATATGCGCCCACGAGGACGTCCGAAAACCCGTCACCGTTGACATCGCCGGCGGTTGATACACTCCAACCCAACCATGCAGAAGCTTGATTTGATTCAAAGGTCCAGGCTGCAGATGATGCCACAGGATCTACCAAGAGCGGATATATCGCCGAGGTATCGTCGATGAGTATGTCTAGAACGCCACCGTCCCTTGTGCTTGAGTAGGCTAGCCAGGCTGACAGCATTCGCCCCTGCGAATCGGTGACTTTTAGCCCTGCATATCGGAGGATCTGCATGCGTCCCTGTGTGAAGACGATGGCGTCACGCCGCGGCGATGGCGCTTGAAGGTCGGTGTTAACTACCCCCCGCAGTATGAGGTGACCAGGGGTGTCGCCATGTATACGTTCAGCGATTTCAAAACCTTGCTCTATACCCTCGCGCTCGTTTCGGTACCACTCTTTGACACCTGAGGCATGCGTGATCGCGACCGTCCCATCCTGCTCAGTAACGAGTCCACGAGGATATGAGGTGTGCTTTTCACCCCGGTGGATTGAGGTGAAGGTGTATTTCCACCTCCATGATGGGGAGCTATCACTCGATTGCGGTTCTTCATCAACCCGACTTGAACTCTTGTTAGTCTGCGGTTCGATCGGATCGGAATGAGGCGAGAGAGCCCAACTTCCATCCTGAATCCGAGACACTAAGCTGTGACGTCTGTTGAGGAGTTTGTATCCTTCATGCTTGCCGTCTATCGTCTTGCGAGGAACCATTTCATCTTCCTCGATCTTTCGTTGGATTGACGCCATCCAATCTTCAGATGAACCTGGCGCCTTGTTGTAACGACTCTCCTCCTCTGTGCGCGATGTGGTATTGAGGTCGCTGGCTGCTACCAGCTCGTTGACATCCTGCGTTACGGTGGAGGGACTTTCTGTGATTGAGGGGGATGAGAATGACGCACTCCCTATATACACTACTCCCGTCATCAACAACGCGATGAGATAAATTATCGAACTTCGGTGCAGAACACCGCAGCTCGATCCCCTAACTTTCGGCGGACCAGTAGCGGTCCCGTGAACGGTAGGCATTCAAAGATGGATGTCGGCATCCTAATATTAAGGGTTTACCGATTTTTCTTCGAAAAAGCCGCGTACCCTCAAGTGGGTGGGAGGCATTAATTTTCTTCGTATTCCCAGCCGGTTATGTATGGCGCTCCTTGTTCAAAAATGAACATTGAAAGGCTGTTTCTTCACGATTTGCGGGATGTTTTCTGCTCTCGCCCACCTCTGTGCGGCTTCCTACCGTCAAACGATAAGATGAAATTTCATCACCTCCACGATGAGAACGCTGCAGCGGCTGCGCTCCCCTCGTACGCACACGCTCAGGTTCCTCCTAATCTCAGGATGAGTTGGTGACGCAACGCTTCGAGTGACTTACCGGGAACGTCTCCTCAGCTCTTACCGATTCGCAACAAATGTGATGATCTGGTCGAGAGTGATGTATCCCTGCTTCCCGCTATCGATCTGATCGAATCCCCGGTAGATGCGAGGCATTCCAGCTTCACATTCCTCTCGAGTGAGTTTCCCGTCACCATTTTTGTCAGCAGCAGCGAAGCGGGACTTGAGAGTTGCAAGGGTATCAGGGTCAATCTCGCTTTGCGCCGAGACAAGAGGAAGAACGGCACTTGCTAGTAGGCACGAAAACAAACGAGTGAAAGATCTCATGGCCATCCCCCTTTTTGGATGTAGTATGTTTCGTCGGCTTAAGAACGCTACCGCACGATTGAGAGCCCGACAAGTTTAAAATCCTCTGGGAGCGCTACGTCCGAGGGGGAGATGGGACCACAAGGCACCCGACGTTTTTAACCTCAACTCTCGGCAATGCACCCGACGCCCACATCTTGAGCGCCTCGGGACATGAAGGCAGGAGGGAGGTGGAAAAGCAATCTTTGGCGAGCCTATCGAGAGCGTCTGCTGTGATCGTATGGGCGGACTGGATGATGTCGGAGGCCCCACATCGCTCAAGGGCAATCTCTTCTGCCATCGCCCTCAGGGTGGTGGCGGCCCGTGGAAGAGTTGTATCGGGAGGAATCACGATCGGCCTTGTCACTAACGACATCATAGTGCACCACTGAATACATTTTGGATTACCCAGCAAGTGTAACGAAACCTCAACCTTACTCAAGCATCGGGATATGAAATTGGGAAATACTCGCATTAAAAACCCCAGTCAAAGGTCGCCTTTGACTGGGGTCTTAGAGTGACACGCGTAATCGTTATCAGTTACGCTGCCTTTGCCGGAACAAATCGGTCAGCTCGAGCCGCCTTAGAGCGCGGGCGTCTGCGGTGAACGACTCGGCGCCCAACCAGCTTAAGTTTCACAACATCCTCCTCAACATCGTCGAAGGATGGCTTCTTGCCCAAGTCGATATCGTTCATTGAGCCACTCAACTCATTGTAGAGTGTCTCAAGTGCCTTCTTCTTTACTCGCGAGATATGGCATCGGCTGTACCCAAGGGTGGCCGCGATATCCATAATCTGCTGCTCCTGAAGGAAGATGCGCTTTATAATTTCTCGCTCAAGCGGATCGAGCTTTTCGCAGGCGATCGAGCTCTTTCCGTGAAGCTCCTTGCGCCACAACATCTCGTCGGGCAGTGGAGCATCTTGGCTCACGACAGCTTCGGCAACCTCAGCTGAGTTCATAGCGCGGAACTGATGACCGAAGAGGTGTGACGGTTCCCCGTGCTGAGCCTCATTTTCATCAGCGTTAAAAACTGGAATGGTGTTAGAAGAAGCAGCGGTCGCAACAGCGCGCACTAAATTCCCCTTAAGGTGGTAAAAGAGGAAGGTCATGAAGCTTGCACCCTTTGCAGGGTCGAATCGCTTGACAGCCTCACACAAGGAGAGATCAACGATTGAATCCACCTCATCGAGGTCCATGCGAGCATGCCATCGGCGCAAGATACTGCGACCAAGCTTACGCGCTTTGAGACGATACTTAACGATCAGGGCTTCCTGTTGGAGAGCGCTGGGTGGAGAGGTCTTCTTTGCCTTAGCCTTACGCGCCGAGGAGAGCTTGATCACTTTAGCGGACCGTTTTGAGGCAGCTTTTGCTGCTCGGACCGCTACTGCGACGTTCTTGCTCTTGCTTTTCGATGACTCTGTTGCTGATACCGTCATGACGCCTTTACCTCTTACAGTCGCTTAAAAACCCACCGCGAATCAGGTACGAGTGCCCGATACACACCCCCTCATCTGCCTCTGTAGGCAAAGTGCTTCACCAAAAATATGCATAGTCCAACATACTGTTTTCATGAGGCATTTTAGGGGCTTAGGGCAGCCCAAAATGGGGCTAACCCTCTGATGCCAAGCTGCCGATACCCTCCTTGGGGAATCGGGCGCCCGTTTGGCACCCGTAGGGACACACGTGGGAACAGAAGAAGCTGAATCCAATCGCCTCTCTGAAGAGGACGCAAACAACCTCGTTGTGGAGCATCACGGATGGGCCGAGAGCATCGCCCGCTCAGTTGCTCGCGCGTGGAACCTTGATTGGCGACTTGACGGGCTCGATGGCGCCGCGATGGAGGCCCTGATCTTTTGCTCCCGTCGCTTCGATCCAACACGGGGTATCCCTTTCAAGGGATACGCTCGACGCCGAATTCATGAGGCCTCCACCGAGGCTGCTCGCAAATCGAAGGGATGGTCACGCAGCATGTCGAGCAGACCGGCTGCCGAGGTAAAGGCTCGAGAGCTCTCAGCAGAGTTGTACGGAGTCTTTCCTGAATTACGAGATGGACGACTACCCATTCACGAATCCTCGGGCAACGATGACGCCGATTGCAGAGCAGCGGTTCGAGAGCTCCTTATGGGAGCAAGCCTTGTTGTCACCCGCGAGGCGATCGCCACAGGCCCACTTCCCGACGAGCTCATGGACTACAAGCGTGTGGTGTCAGTGATGGCGAGCCTTGAGCCGGTTCACCAGTGGCTCCTCTATAAGGTGTACTGGGACGGCACATCACTCCGAAACGTTGCAGCTGAATGGGAGACCGACGGGCTCAACGTCATGCGTGAACACAAGGTTCTCATGCTCTACCTTCAAAAGAGCCTCGCTCAAGGGAAACCTGCACCCGCGCCGAAGGTCAGACCGGGCTTAAAACCCCTTGTAGCAAAATTCAAGACACAGAGCGCTCGGGGACCGTTTACCGATGTGCTAGCGAGCACGGCGTGATAGAACAAGAGCACTGAACACCGGAGAGAGGATATGGGCGACGATAAAAACAAAGATAAGAAAGTTGGCAAGGTAGGCGCATCCGATTCAACCAAGGGTGTGAAAAAAACCGACGCCGTTACGGATGTCGACAAGGTCAAGGCTGCGTCTGCGGTCGGAAAGGTGGCCGGGGTCACCGGCGTCGGCGCCGCTGGCGCGATTGGGCGCATCACCCTTGAGCAGCGTGACAAGCTCATGGGGATCGTCTCAGAGGAGGCAGCAAAACTTGCCGCCCAGGGGGTCATTCCAGCGAGTCAGCGCGAGATCGTCGAGCAAGCAGTTAAGATGGTGATCGATGCATCTCTTGAGGATGCGGCCGAGGACAAGAAGCGCTAATCGATCGGCAGCTACACCGCCCGCTCACTATTCCTTATGATCTGCGCCGCGGCTCGTGCACACGAGACCCTATGCACTGAGTCAGCAACGCCGAGAGCTGCACTGCTGCCCAAAAGCGTCAAAGCATCTTCTTGAGAGCACGAGAGCGCACCAACCGTACTGACGGCATCGAGGGAAAGCACACCCAATTCATCCAACGAACGCTTGGCGACGCCGATAATGAATGTGCGCTGGCTTTCAGTGAGGTGCTGTTTCATCAACTGACTGAGCAGGAACCCCCGTGCGAGGGTGTCACCGTTATCAGAGCCAACGAAATGAAGGATTCTCTGTGCAGAATAGCTCGGACGAACCAACAACCCTACGGCGACATCTCGAAACGTTTTTACATCGTCCACCGCAAGGGAGAGTTTCTGGATCAAGGAGAGAGCCGAGCCAGGGTGGCTTCGCTCTGCTGCAACAGACACGAACGCGAGTGCATTAGGGTCCATAGAGTCACGCACGGAGTCGTCAACATTGTGCCACCATCTGATCAACTCTTTTTGCCATGACTTTTCACTCTCAATCGTCGACCGCAGTGCAAACGTAGCAAGTCCGAGGTCGGGATAAACCTTCGGGAAACCATGTCGAACTCCTTCGTGCAGGCTTGTAAGCAGGCTCCAATCTGCGGAGCTCATACGCGCTGTGACGAGAGCGCCCGCTTCTCGATTGTTGACGAGAATGCTCGTGAGTCCCGCTACCGAGCGGAGTGCGTTAACGCCGATAGCCTCAACGACATCGTCGTTCTCAGACCTGCCAGCACGTTCAAGGGCAGAGAGAAACTCTGGAAACAACACGGCCGCAAACTCAAGGGGACCCCGCTCGCACAGGTTAGCGTAGTGCTCGGAGAAACGAGCAGCATCTTTCAGGTTGTAAAAGAGCGAGGTTGCGTCGTTACCACGAGGCTTGAGAGCGCGTGGATCGAGGAATCCGCCGTATTGTCGGCAGACCTCCACGACATGATCGAACCCCTTGATGGAGCTCAGCTCTAAGGCAAGGTTTTCAAATATGCTCTCTGTGTCGGATGCTACCACCCGCCGCCCTCCTGCCCCGCGTCCATGCATGAGGGGCGGGTTAGATGATAGGGACGAAACGCGTTTCCAGGAGAGAGGCTTTAAGCCGACAATGCCCCCCTCACCCACGGTTCGAGCCAATCCCTCTGCGTAGGCATGCACAAGTTCGGATGGGAGGACCTCCCCGTTCTGAAGACGCTCGCGCACCGTCCGTCCGACCAGCTCAATGTCCTCTGTATTATTCGACATCAATGCAAGCGCTCCAAGAGACCAATCCACGGAGCGCCCCAGGTGATTGCGTGCGGGATCTGCACAAGAGAGAGAGAGGAGACCCGATCGGAGTTCATCACGCTGTTCGGCCGAAAGGAGCACCTCACCGTCGTGCGCAGCTGCCATGCACATCCTGCAGGCCAGATCCCGGTAGGCTACCTCCGGGGAGGACAGGTAGTGCGCTAACTGACTGATGACGCGGTCCGTATGAAATGCCATCCCGTCAATCACTGATTTAACGAGTGACGAGTTCTTGCTCCGATCGGCAGCTCGTACTGCGTGGGCAACAAACTCAAAGGCATGCTGAAAATCATCGCATGCGACGGCAGCAACAGCCCGCTGCGTGCCCTCTCTCTCCACTCTTGAAAGACGCCGCGAACCAATTCGGTCAAGAGCGCAGAAAACTAACTCAAGCGAGGGAGTGTCAGGATACACGG
>JALRCK010000629.1 GCA_023262305.1 Deltaproteobacteria bacterium | reverse complement strand
ACTCCTTCACAGCCTCTACGTCTATCCCCCATCTTTGGCCGATCTCCTTGAGCTGAATCTCAAGGAGTTCTCGAGCAGAGTCGTAGCCGTGCCTCTTCGCATAGAGCACATCACGAAACATCTGTAGAGCAGTCGCCTTGGAAGGAGATGATGTATCGACCATCTGCAACGTAGCCCACGCGTTTTGGGCTGCGAGTCCTTTGGCCACCTGCGGGTCGGGTGCAAAACGCCTTGTCTGAGTATTCTGAGCCCGTTTATCGTAGTCCCCTTGGTTGTAATCGGACTTAAGCTTCTCAATAATCTCCCGAACCCGATTATTTTCATACCGTATTGAGCCGACCTCACCCTTAGACGCTATCGCCTCCATCGCGGCTCTTAGGTCATCGCGGTTTACAAGCCCTTTAAGATTTTCAGTCCTCGGTAGTTCGATTGTGTCGTAGCCGAGCTGCCCTTTGATTTGATCAAGCCCGTAAATCACGGAGTATACATCGGCTGGACCAAGGCGTGGGCCATGAATCGTGATAACGTAGAGCGATCGCTTTCCGCCTCTTACTACTGAAGATGCCGTCACAATCCCCTTATAATCTCCCGGGGAACCGGGATCAGAGATGAAGAACGTCCGCTCTCCAGGATCATTCGGGTAGGCAAAGGAGTGTTGGGACGAACAATCCCCACTGACGAATCCTCGCAGGATTCCGTACCACCACGGCTGCTCGACAAGAACAACGGGAGAAAGGTCAACGAGGGTGGTTGGCGCCTTTGCGAACACATCACCGAGCACCGAAAGAACGCTTTTCATCGCCTGGTCTGATACCGTCTGGCTACCACCAAGCTTCTCAAGGAGAGGGCGCAGAATATCCCCCTCGTCCGAAAGATAGACGAGCTGTTCGTGGTTTATCTTGGCGATGCTCTCAACCATCCCCTCTTTCGATGCAACGGGCGCTGATGACGCGCTGAGCTGGGCAAAAAGAGCGAGCCTATCGCCTAGTGCCTCTTTGGTCTTTGTGTACTCCGTGCAGTACTGGATGAGCTCCGCAAGGGTAGGTGTTCCCGAGAATACCGCAGAGAGCCTGAGCCTCGATGGATCGAGCATGGCCGGATCCTGAACCAAAGCAGGGTCCACATTTCGAGCGAGATACTCAATTTTGGCGTTAAAATCTTTAAGAGCCGCTGCCTCCTTCTTTTGTGGAGCAGGAAGAAGCGATTGAAGCGCTGCTACGATCTGCCCAGGATTGGGTTTCGATGGATCAAGTCGTGCATAGTCTGCCAGAATGAGGGCTGCTACCGCCTCAGATCCCCATGCTCTCTGAGTTCTTGAGAGCTCCGCGTCTATCAACTCTGCCGCCGCTATGAGACGCACTTGAAACTGCTGAATCGCCTCTAAAGGTAGCGCTCCTCGCACAGGCACCTGTACCCGATTCCCCTGGTTTCCGAGGGGTGTAACCGTAATGGTAGAGAGGGGCGGTCTATTTTGAATCGCACTTTGATATTCAGGCTCTGCGTTGAGCGCGGTCATTAACACACTCTGATCGTTCAGGATCTGCAACATATCGAAATCGTATTTAGCTCCCTCCACGAAGAGCCTTGGAAG
>JALRCK010000628.1 GCA_023262305.1 Deltaproteobacteria bacterium | reverse complement strand
AGCTCGAAATTTCTCAGCAGACCGAACGATCCATCCAAGCGTCATGCGGGCATCATGCAGGGGGCGGGCGGGTATGAGTGGTCGGGACTCGGTTTTTGCGCGCGGCTTGTGGGAGAGGAATTCAAGTGAAGCAAGGTTTGAAAGCCCCTTGCGCGCGGCGGATTCAAGCTCCCGGACTCGTATGCGGGCTATACCTCGATTCTTTTTGTTGTTCTCCCTAAAAGGGCGTTGCCACATCGCTAAGGGCACATCGATGGGGGCGAGCGCCTTCAGCACTAGTGCTTTGGCCACGAGCTCGGTGAGCTTCCGAGATCCACATTCAGTAAGTTGCCGAGCCCTCACGGGGGTTAGGAGCTCAAAGAGCTCATCTCTATTTGATGCGGAACGGAGCACCCCGTACGCGAGCCTCTTCCTAAGGTTTCGTTGTGGCTCTTTGAGGGAGAGTGCCAGGAGGTGTCGCTTTTCATCTACCGAGCAGAGTCGGAGGAGTGAGGGGAGGGTAAACGAGACGAGCTTGGCACGCTCCTTTCCGGTCGCAGCAAAGGAGAAGACCTCCTTGGCAACGTGGACGAGACCATCGCACGACCGAATCCGCTCAAATGTGGGCGCGAGTTCGCGCAGTTTAAGTTCGGGGCTCGAAAAGTAGGGCGTGTCGATGCTCGGCGCTACCTCCTCAAGCCGTGTCACGATAGCTAAGTAAAGGGCTGCTGCATCCGTGATCGGACGTACTGGGGGCACGAGGCTCGTAGACGGGCCAAGTTGTGAGGGAACGGTAGCAGGGGGGGGGACGACCTGAGAGATAACAACTCCTCTTTGATACAGAGGCGTCCAGTCTACAAGAGGCGGCGGATCGGATAAACATCGGCAGAGGTTCGCATGAGTGTCTATCTGTCGGTCTGTAGAGGTGTGTGTCGGATTTGTATTCGAATATCAGGAGGGGCGATGGTGATAGCCGCGCTCCTCGTCGCCCGCCGATATGAGGTATCGCAAAGAAAACTTTCTCGCTTTTACGAAGTGCGTTAGGAAGATTGTTATGTTTGATCCACGCAGCGGTGATCCCGAACCCGACAACAACGTAGACCACTCCAGAGAGCAGATGTCGCGCAAGATCCTCGATGAGGCGTCTCTCTTTGTGGCGTCAGTCGTAGACCTGTTAACAAAGAAATCTTCGGAGGATTCTCTCCGGGTTGTTGAAGTGCTGCGTCGTCGAGGGGTAATCACTGCGCGTGAATTCACTGAGGCGGTCGATTCCATGCCCGGACCCGCGTTTTCGTCCGAGCTGTTGTGGGCGTATCACTACTTCGCCAAACGGGTGATAGACCTTGATTTTGCAGAGGGGCTTCCTGCCTTGATTTCAGTAGCTCACAAGGCGTTGCTGGACACTCCAGCATGGGATGATCGAGCTCAGCGCCGTCTATTCGCTGTGCTGGACAAGGTGCTCGATGCTCGAGTTGCATCCGACGAGTTGGCAGAGCGGCTGGACGCTGTAATCGGTGGTGCAGATCGCTTGAGGCTCAAAGATATCGTGTTGCATGGGGCACAAGACAGACGGGGATACTGGGAGGCTCTCGAGCTCGTGTGCGCCGTGTATC
>JALRCK010000627.1 GCA_023262305.1 Deltaproteobacteria bacterium | reverse complement strand
GATGATCTACACACATGTGGCGAAGTCGCCAGTGCCGCGCGTGGTGAGCCCTTTTGATGAGTTGTAGGAAGTTCGGACGAGCGCGCAGAAGCGCCTACTTTCCAAATCAGAACTTTCAGAAGATGTGACCTATGATGTCTGCGGGGTAGGTCTTACCCCGCATACGCTGGTAATGGAATGAACCCACCCTGTTTTTACCTGTACCCGAATGGTGCAGGATTGAAGGTGCAAACTCTCAAACAAAACAGGGGGGCGTATGACATTACAACTAATTGGTATCGATTTGGCAAAGAATGTGTTTCATCTTCACGGGGTAGATGGCAGCGGGCGAGAAGTGTTCCGAAAGCGAGTGTATCGGGACGAACTTCTTGAATCTCTGAGAGGTGTAACTCCCTGTAGGGTGGTTATGGAAGCGTGCGGTGGAGCCAACTATTGGGCACGCTCGATAGAGAGCTTAGGGCATAAGCCTCAGTTGATAGCGCCTCAGTACGTAAAGCCTTTTGTTCAAAGAAATAAAACCGATTGGAAGGACGCTGAGGCGATCTGTACAGCGGCGAGGCAACCACATATGCGATTTGTGCCCCGCAAAAGCATAGAGCAACAAGACGTACAAAACCTGCATCGAGTTCGACAGCGGCTTGTGACAGCGCGGACCGCTCTTGTGAACGAGATGCGGGGACTCTTGCATGAGTACGGCATCATTATTCCTCGCGGACGAAGGGTATTTACCAAAGTGATTCCTGAGCTTCTTGTTGCACAGGGAGACGCGCTGTCATCATTAACTCGGGAAACGTTTTACGAGCTGCTTGATGAATACCGTAGCCTAGAGCTTCGCATTGACGCGCTTGAGCGAAAGATGAAAGCGCTGTGCGCCGCACACCCTATTTGCCGGCGTTTGATGGCGATTCCGGGTGTCGGCTACATCACCGCAAGCGCTATTGTCTCCGCGGTTGGGGATATTGGCGTCTTCAAGAACGGACGGGAATTCGCGGCTTGGCTTGGACTCACCCCACGAGAGCACTCTACGGGTGGCAAACAGAGACTCCATGGAATAAGTAAGCGAGGAGATGTCTATATCCGTACCCTCCTCATTCACGGAGCTCGCATCGCGTTACGGTACGCGCATCGCCATAACGACAGACAGAGTCGTTGGGCACTTGATCTCATGCAACGAAAAGGAACGAATCGCACAGTTGTAGCCATGGCAAACAAGAATGCCAGGGTCATCTGGGCACTCATCGCCAAAGACGACGAGTATAAGGCGTTTCCGCTCGCTGCGTGAGATTCACGGAGTGCTAAGGATTACATAATTTGATGGCGAATCGGTCGGACTGGCTCTTGTAAAACCTGAAGCCTGGCAAGGCTTTCTAAAAGCCGCACTGGTGATGAGGAATAAGAGCGCACATTCCATCAGGGCTCACTCAAGAAGCCGGATACATGCGTGCATCCCTCCCTTTCTATCCATCAAACCACTTTTCCTTGACTCCTCGGGGTGGGTTCATACATGCCAGGCTCCTTTTCTTTTCCTTTGGTTCTATACCAGCGGGCTCCAAGCAACTCGAGGGAAAGACGGAGTGATAAGCATACGGCAACGGAGCCTGG